>JBDUDE010000466.1:0-5711 GCA_040003105.1 Mucilaginibacter sp.
AGTTTTCAGCTAAATTCACAAGTTTATTTACAACTTACCTACGCCAACAAAAAACCCTGGCTAAATAATAGCCAGGGTTTTATAGTTTATAAATCTCCTAGGAGATTGGGATTATTTTACTTCTTCAAAGTCAACATCTGTAACGGTGTCAGCGTTGCCTTCTGCATGAGGTGCACCTGCACCGCCATCAGCACCTGGCGCGCCGCCTTGCTGGCCTGCATCACCTGTTGCTTTGTACATCTCTTCAGATGCTACATTCCATGCGTTGCTCAATTCAGCCTGGGCTGCATCAATTGCATCGAAGTCTTTCGCAGCATAAGCTTCTTTCAGTTTTTTCAAACCTTCCTCAATAGGAGCCTTTTTATCTGCAGAAATTTTATCGCCGTATTCTTTCAACTGTTTTTCAGTCGAGAAGATCAAGCCATCGGCGGCGTTCAGTTTTTCAACTTCTTCTTTTGCCTTTTTGTCAGAGTCTGCATTTGCTTCAGCTTCGTCCTTCATCTTTTTAATCTCAGCATCAGTTAAACCTGAAGACGCTTCTATACGGATTTTCTGTTCCTTACCGGTAGCTTTATCTTTTGCAGATACGTGTAATATACCGTTGGCATCAATATCAAAAGTTACCTCAACCTGTGGCACGCCACGAGGTGCTGGTGGCAACCCATCCAGGTGGAAACGGCCTATGGTGCGGTTAGCCGAAGCAATCGGGCGCTCACCTTGCAGGATGTGTATCTCAACCGATGGCTGGTTATCAGATGCAGTAGAGAACACTTCCGATTTTTTGGTCGGGATAGTAGTGTTCGATTCTATCAGCTTGGTCATTACACCACCCATAGTTTCGATACCTAATGAAAGCGGGGTAACATCAAGCAACAACACGTCTTTTACTTCGCCGGTTAATACACCGCCTTGTATAGCTGCGCCAATGGCAACAACTTCATCGGGGTTAACACCTTTTGAAGGCGCTTTACCAAAGAATTTTTCAACAGCTTCCTGTATAGCAGGTATACGGGTTGAACCGCCCACCAAAATCACTTCGTCGATATCCGAGGTGCTGTAACCTGCGTTTTTCAATGCAGTTTTACAAGGCTCTATAGTACGTTTGATAAGGCTATCTGCCAGTTGTTCAAATTTAGCACGGGTTAACGTTTTAACAAGGTGCTTTGGCACGCCGTCAGAAGCGGTAACGTATGGTAAGTTAATTTCGGTTTGTGCCGAGCTTGAAAGTTCAATTTTTGCTTTTTCAGCAGATTCTTTTAAGCGTTGCAAAGCCATTGGGTCCTTACGCAGGTCAACACCTTCGTCGCTCTTAAATTCGTCGGCCATCCAGTCGATGATTACCTGGTCAAAGTCGTCACCACCAAGGTGGGTATCACCATCGGTTGATTTTACTTCAAACACGCCATCACCTAATTCAAGGATAGAAACGTCATGTGTACCACCACCGCAATCAAATACGGCAATTTTCATATCCTTGTGCGTTTTGTCAAGGCCGTAAGCCAGGGCAGCAGCAGTAGGTTCGTTTATTATACGGCGTACTTTTAAGCCTGCAATTTCACCGGCTTCTTTTGTAGCCTGGCGCTGTGCATCGTTAAAATAAGCCGGCACAGTAATAACTGCTTCGGTAACTTCATGCCCCAAAAAGTCTTCAGCAGTTTTCTTCATTTTCTGAAGTATCATTGCCGAAATTTCCTGTGGGGTGTACATGCGGTCGCCAATTTCAACACGCGGGGTGTTATTATCACCTTTAACCACTTTGTATGGCATGCGGCCGGCTTCTTTAGTAACCTCATTAAACTGGTTACCCATAAAGCGTTTTATTGATGATATAGTTTTTGTTGGGTTGGTGATAGCCTGACGTTTTGCCGGGTCGCCAACTTTACGCTCGCCGTTGTCAACAAAAGCCACTACTGACGGCGTAGTACGTTTACCCTCGCTGTTGGCAATAACTACAGGCTCGTTACCTTCCATTACTGCAACGCAGGAGTTAGTTGTTCCTAAGTCGATTCCAATTATTTTAGACATATGATTATATTTTCCTGATTGATTATACTTGTTTATTACATGCTATTTAACAAGGTATGTGCCAATATTGCTTTGGCAGAAAAAATGGCGGGGAATGGCGAAAGGTTAAAGGCGAAAGGTTAAAAACCGTCAGTTATGTGTATGAAATTGGTGACAGGTTGGCAGGAAATGATTGGTTGGATTCTACAGCCGGAGGTTGTATATTGCAGTTATGAAAGCATTTCTATTATTTGCATTTATACTGCTATCGGCTGTCGTCCGCGGCCAAAACGAACTCGCGAAAACCAACTCCCTATTAACCTGGCTTATTAAAAAAGATCATTTAACCCACCTTGAAAGAAAAAGCAACGCAGGTGTGTTTTATGATACCAGTTATCTGAAAAAGCAAAGTTTAGTCGACGAGTCACTTAAAAACATCCCCAACTTATGTATTAAGGATATGCTTTCTCCAAGTGAAGTTGAGATCTTTAAAACCGTGCCCCGCATGCTGATGCAAACTGATTGGAAAAAGAAGTATCCAAAGTTGAAAGTTAAATTTGTTACAGAGGATTATGTGGAGTATAAAGAAATACAAAACGATTCATTTATTGTATACACATTTTCGGAACCGCTTTTTTTAAATAAAGATAATTCACGGGTATTAATAGGCGAATCCTTTATCTGCGGAATGGCATGTGGGCGCATAGATTTATTGCTCTGCGAGTTTAAAAACGGCAACTGGCAGTTACTTGGAAGAGCGGTTGTTGAAAATGAATAAGCGGCAATAGCTGCCGGGCGTCCCCAGCAACAATTGCCTGTCATAATTGCAAATTAGCAAGTTGGACAAGGGCATTCACCCGGATTTAAACAGGTTTTGGTTGCAGCGCATTGAAACAAGCCTGTGCAGCAGCCCAGGCTGTAAGCTACGCCGTTTTGTCCGTGCATAGCGCAGCCGGGTAGTTTGCCGCCCTGAACTGCTCTCATTTCGTTTTTAGAAAGGGGTTTTCCTAAGTTGGAATTCATAATTTGATGTTTGTATTTTGGCCATGGTTTTTAAATCGGTACAAAGCTCACTACCTTTTCGAATGATGCATACTAAAACGGGTATCTCTACCTTTAATTTTTATAAAAGAATGTTTGTTAGCAAAACTCCATTTAATACGCCGGGCAATTAGCAGGGTATTGACAAGTATTGCTTGGGGGGCATAAAACCAATCCTGTTGTATAATAACAACAACCCAACGTAAAAGCGGCTGCAAGCTGGCCCGCTTGTGTAGCACAGCCTTCAATTTTACCGCCTTTAATGTTTCTTAACTCTTCCTTCGTAAGAGATTTTCCTAATTTCGAATTCATAAATAATTTTTAATTTTTGGCCATGGTTTTTAAATAGGTACAAAGCTCGCTACCTTTTTGAGGCTGATTTATAATGTTTAGTCAATCATTCAATACAATTCAAATTGAAAATGGCCCAAGGCAAAAAAGCTTTTGAGGCATTGTGTTGCGTTTAGGTTAAGATAAAACTACATAAACTTATCTTACAAAACAAAATTTTACATGCAAAATATAATTTAATAATTATATGCGAAAGAAATCAATTCAGTTTTACTGTTTTAATGAACGGCTGCTTATAAAATTCTATATTTGAATATAAAATAAAACGCCTCTGCAACCCAACACACTAAAAAGGCAAATCACTTTGCCTGGAATTGTATAACAATTAGCCAGATACCTTAGGCTAAAACTTCAATTAACAAAATTGGACTAAGTTTTTATTGTTATTAATTTCAAAAATCAAATGTTTTTTATCGAATCGGAACGGTTGCGAATGATACCGTTAACACATGAATTATTACAGTTACTACACACTAGCCGGGCCGCAATGGAGCAGGCGCTTGGCCTTGCGCAATCATGCTGGCAGGTCGACGAATTTTATCAAAAAGAAATCGACGATGCAATGGTTAATTTCTGGCTGCCAAAAACGCTGGCCAACCCGCATGCTTTTAAATGGTACACCGATTGGGAGATAGTCCTTAAAAGCACAAATACATCCGTCGGCGGCATGGGCTTTAACGGCGAACCCAACGAAAATGGAGAGGCAGAAACCGGTTATATGATCGATGTGAAGCATCAGAATAAGGGCTATGCAACAGAAGCGCTGCAATTATTGAGCGGCTGGGCTTTTACAGATGACAGAGTTAAATCTGTTATTGTGCATACCTACCAGGATAACTTGTCATCAAGGCGGATACTGGTTAAATGCGGGTTTGTAGAAGTTGGGACAGATGGAGAGGGGTTGGTGACGTTTAGGTTGAATCCAAATCAGTTATAGTTTAATCTTGTGTTTAAAGTAATAAACCATTCCCGCCATTGGTGGGCATGGTTTTTCTTCTTAATCTAACAAGCATAATTTGATAACTTCGTTCAAATCTATCAATGCCTCATCTATTGTTTTGCCGGCAGCGTGGCAGCCTTTAAAAATCGGGCAGGAAACGACAAAGAGGTTGTCTTCATCAATTTCAATATCTAATGGGAAACAAGATATTTGCATTTTTAAGTTATAATTCAACGAAAAAAAATGTTTTTCAACAATTTCCCCTGCTAATCATGACGCGACAGCGAAGGGAACTATGTGAAGGCCATCAGATTTTTTCTCGGCGTTCCACAAATCATACCCTTGTTGCATATTCATCCACAACTGTGGAGTAGTATTCAAAGCCTTTGACAAGCGGATGGCCATCTCCGCACTTATTCCCATATGGCCGTTTACCAATTGCGAGAGGGTTTTACGTGCAATACCTAATTGCCCGGCCGCCTGGGTTATAGTAATGTCCATTGGCTCCAGGTAAAGACCTTTCAGAACAACCCCAGGGTGTAACGGCGCCATACCTTTTTTCATAGCTATTTCTTTAGTGGTAATCAATATAATCTACATCAAACGCATTTTCCTTTTCAAACCGGAAAATCAATCTGTAATTGCCATTAACCTTTACTGACCAAAATCCTGCCAGATCACCTTTAAGCTGGTGAAGGCCGGAACCCGGAAAATTCATATCCTGAACATCTACAGCATTATCAAGTAACGTTAATATCATTTGAATTTTGATAATCTGCGAAGGCGGCAATTTGGATATATTATCTTTTTCCCAAAGCAACCGTAAGCCTTTATGCAGAATACTCTCAATCATTTTAGCAAATGTAACGTATTACGTAACACGTTCCAACCGCAAGTAAAAATTTTTCCTAAAAAAGAATGCCCCGCCAAAAGCGGGGCATTTCCTTAATAATTAGATTTATTTGGATTTAAAATTATTCGCCTTTTTCTGCATTTTCTTCGTTTGCAGCAGGAGCTTCTGGAGCCTCTGGTTCAGCAGCAGGTGCTTCAGTTACTGGAGCTTCAGCTACCGGTGCCTCGGCCACAGGGGCTTCCGCAACTGGTGTTTCAACTACTGGTGCAACTTCAACAGCTTCGGCTACGGGAGCAGCTTTAGCAGCAGGCTCAGCAGTTTTAGCTTTACCGGCACCACCACGACGACGGGTTGATTTCTTTTCAGTTTTAGCAACGTCGGTACCGTAAACAGTGTTGTAGTCAACTAACTCAATCATCGCCATCTCAGCGTTGTCACCTAAACGGTTTTCCATTTTGATGATACGGGTGTAACCGCCCGGACGGGTAGCTATCTTTTCAGCAATCTCGCGGAACAGGATGC
>JBDUDE010000229.1:0-5703 GCA_040003105.1 Mucilaginibacter sp.
GTGCAGTCGCTGGAAGATAAGGAGGTGTTGCCGCTGGTTGAGCAGGTAAAAATTTTACTTTATGGCTCATTGGCAAAAACCGGCCGCGGCCACGGCACCGATATAGCCATACTATTAGGCCTTAGCGGCGATGACCCTGTCACTTTCGAAGTTGACCAGGTTGGTCCCAAAACCATTAATATCCACACCTCGCACAAACTTCTACTTGCGGGCAAGCATGAAATAAATTTTGACGTTGATGCCGACTTGTTATTTCTGTTTAATGAAAGCCTGCCATTTCATCCCAACGCAGTAACCTTCCAGTCATTTTTGAACAACGGAAGTGCGATCTCCGAAACCTATTACTCAATAGGTGGCGGCTTTGTGGTAAAAGAGGGCGCCGAGGGGCTGCAAAAGTCCGAGGTTGACTTGCCCTTCCCGATAGATACCGCCAATAACTTGTTGCATTGGTGTATGAAAACCGGGCTCAAAATATCCGGAGTGGTGATGGAAAACGAACTGGCGTGGCGCAGCGAACAGGAAACGGTACAAGGTGTTCAAAATATTTTTACGGCGTTAAAAGAATGTATCTACCGCGGATGTCATACCAGCGGCACTTTACCCGGCGGCCTTAACGTGGCCCGGCGCGCGGCCAGCCTGAATAAACGGTTGCTGGGTGACCGTACCTATAACAATTACGATGAATGGATAATCGCTGTACGAAGTACCGGAAATAGTTTCCAGAATATATTGGATTGGGTAAGCTGTTTTGCACTGGCTGTTAACGAGGAAAATGCATCATTCGGTCGCGTGGTAACAGCGCCAACTAATGGCGCCGCAGGTGTAGTGCCGGCGGTGTTGCAATATTTTATTGCTTTTTGCGACGGTTACAGCAACGAACGCATCGTACAGTTTTTGCTGACTGCATCAGAAATAGGCAGCATATTTAAAAAGGGCGCAACGCTGTCGGCAGCAATGGGGGGGTGCCAGGCCGAAATTGGGGTATCATCCGCAATGGCCGCCGCAGGCCTTACCGAATGCCTGGGGGGCACCCAACGCCAGGTTTTAATGGCCGCCGAAATTGCCATGGAGCACCACCTAGGCCTAACTTGCGATCCAATCGGCGGATTGGTACAGGTGCCCTGCATCGAACGCAACACCATGGGCGCTATAAAAGCCATCACCGCATCGCAACTTGCCCTGCAAACCAATCCCGACAACGCTAAAGTTAGCCTTGATGCCGTGGTTAAAACCATGTGGCAAACTGCATTAGACATGAATTCGAAATATAAGGAGACTTCGGATGGGGGATTAGCAATAAATATTCCGATTAGTTTGCCTGAGTGTTAGTTTCTAAACGTAGAGACGCAAGTTTTGCGTCTCCCGCGGACAGGTCGCGAACAATTAACGCTTGAATTGCACGCGGGAGACGCGATGCATCTCTACGACAGGGCTTTATAATAATTATGATACAAACCTTATCCTTGTTATCTTAATTATAAAACCTTAAATTCGTTTATCATGATGACAAACGACCGCCGTATATTTTTGAAACAGGCAGCAACCCTGGCAGGTGCTTTTTCTGTTAACAGCCTGTTTAATCAGGCCCATGCCGCCGAATGGCAAAAGGCATCGCAAAAAATCAACCATCTTACCCCTGCGCAGGCTGCACAGGATGAGGATTATTGGGCGGTTATCCAGCGGTCGTTTAGTGTAAACTCCAATATTATCAATTTAAATAATGGCGGTGTATCGCCATCGCCGATAGTAGTGCAGCAAGCCGTTGAACGCTACAACCTGCTGGCAAACGAGGGCCCATCATATTTTATGTGGCGCATCCTTGATCAGGGGCGCGAGCCTTTGCGCGAGAAACTGGCTAACCTGGCCGGTGTAAACCCCGAAGAAATTGCGGTTAACCGCAATGCAACGGAATCTTTAAACACCATTATATTGGGCCTGGATTTAAAAGCCGGAGACGAAGTAGTAGGCAGTAAATTTGATTACCCACACATGGTACAGGCCTACAAGCAACGTGCTATGCGCGATGGCATAGTTTATAACCAGGTCAACCTTAATTTGCCCAGCGAAAATGATGACGAAATGGTTAAGGCCTTTGAAAATGCCATCACCCCGAAAACTAAATTAGTGCATATTACCCACGTAATTAATTGGGTTGGGCAGATATTACCTGTGAAAAAGATTGCCAACATGGCCCATGCAAAAGGCATTGAGGTAATTGTGGACGGCGCGCACTCCTTTGGCTTGATGGATTTTAAAATCCCCGACCTGGGCTGCGACTATTTCGGCACCAGCCTGCACAAATTCCTTTCAGCTCCGATAGGAAGCGGGATGATGTGGATCAAAAAGGAAAAAATAGAAAAAATTTGGCCGTTGCCAAGCAGCGGCGAGCCCCATAGTAAGGATATTCGCAAGTTTGAAGAACTGGGCACCCGCAGTTTCCCAATTGAGCAGGGAATAGGCGAGGCCATAAATTTTCACGAAGGTATTGGCAGCAAGCGCAAGGAAGAGCGCATCAGGTTCCTTAAAAATTACTGGGCCTCAAAAGTTCAGCAGATACCAAATGTAAAACTGCATACTTCTTTAAATCCGAAGTACTCATGCGCCATCGGCGGGGTTAGTATTGACGGAATGACGCCAGGTGAATTAGACACCGCCCTTTTCAATAATTACAAAATACACATCGTAGGTATAAAAATCGAAAACATTAGTTGCATACGCGTAACGCCCCATGTTTATACCTCGCTGCATGATTTGGATAAATTTGTGCGGGCAATTGAGGAAATTGCCGCAAAAGCCAAAACGACGGGTAGTAAATAATCGGAAATAAAGGTGGATGTTATTTCTGCTCCAGCCTTGCTTTTACAGAAGGCTCAAGTGCCTGCACCCACATTTGATACATTTGGGCAGAAGGGTGTAAGCCATCAGTAGCGATCAATGACGGGTTTGTAGCTGCCAGCCTTGATATAGCCGTTATATCAATATAATTTGAAACGTGAGCTTTTGCCGTTTCATCCTTGTTAATCGCATTAAAAGCGTCAATGTCGGGGCCAATTATGCTGTCTCGTCCTGCTCCAAACGGGGTGACGCCATAATCAGGGATGGATAGAACAAAAACCCGGCTGGCATCGCCTTTTGCAAAGTTGATTGCGGTATGCAGCACTTGCGCAAACTTTGTGCGGTAATTGTCTTTGCTCTGATACTGGTATTGATCATTGACCCCGATAAGTAAGGTAACAAAATCGTATTGTTTATCTTTAAAGTCGCTTTGGGAAATAGCGGCTATCAAATTATCGGTAGTCCAGCCGGTTACAGCAATAATGTCCGGTGGCTGTACGTCAAACTTAAATGAATTTAATGAGTTGACAAGCTGATAAGGGAACGATTGATTTTGTGGGACGGACTGGCCAATGGTGTATGAATCGCCTAAAGCAAGGTAAGTAACAGGAATCGTCATAGGTTTGGTGGTTACAGAGGTATCAGTTTTAACAACGGGGGCCGGTACTGCCGCCTTTTTTGTACAGCCCGATAAGGCTGTTACAGCAATCAAAATAATTTGTAATATTTTCATAACATCATCTCCATATTAAACAATACGGAAATATGATGTTTTAGGATTTTTTTTACTTCATTAATATCAACTTCATACCCTAATTCACGCTGCATGCTGGTTACATCCTTGTCATCAATACCGCAGGGTACAATATTTTTAAAATAGCTAAGGTCCGTATTTACGTTAAAGGCCAGCCCGTGCATGGTAACCCAGCGGCTACAGCGTACGCCAAGGGCGCATATTTTGCGGGCATTTTCATTGTCGGCATCAAACCAAACGCCTGTATAACCGGGATAGCGGCCGGCGGTTAAGCCATAATCTGCAAGGGTAAGTATCACAGCTTCTTCAAGCGTGCGCAGGTAGAGGTGTATATCGGTAAAAAAATTATCAAGGTCGAGGATAGGGTAGGCCACTATCTGGCCGGGGCCGTGGTAAGTAATGTCGCCGCCGCGGTTAATGGGGTAGTATACCGCCTGTTTTTCTTTTAACCCTTGTTCATCCAATAGCAAGTGTTCGGGCTTACCGCTTTTACCCAAGGTGTATACATGAGGGTGTTCACAAAAAACAAGGTAATTTAACGTTTCACTGGCAACGCAGTTATCGTAACCATGGCCCGTGCCATCTGCCAGCGCAACTTCTTTGTTTCGGATGGCAATTTTTTCATTTACCGTTTCAGCAAATAAAGCTTCCTGGCGGTCCCACCCCTCCTTATAATCTATCAGCCCCCAATCCTGGAAAATTACCTGTTTATTTTTCATTGCATTATCCCTTTACGTATCCAACCATATAATCCTGGTATTGCAGGTAGCCAACATCGTATTTAATATCGGTATCGCCTTTTAGCAGCCGGGCGTCAACCCAGCCATGCCCTTCAAAATTGAAGGGTTCCAGCAGAATATTATCAGCAAATGATACTTCTTTTTGGCCGAAGCATTTATACACGGCTTCCTTGGCGCACCAGCAAACATACAACTGGTTAATTTTATCGGGCCCGCCAATAAACGCCAGTTCTTCTTCGCGCATAAACTTATGGGCAATGCGCTCCACTTTTTGTTTAACCTGTTCAATGTCAATACCAACAGGGTTTTTACCAATCATCACGGCAGCGTAGTCAAAAGAATGGCTTAATGAGATATGGTAGGGAAGATTAACCAGGTAGGGTTTACCATGAGCATCTACTTTACAATCGATATATTCGTCCGTTTGAAGCATTTTACGCAGCAGTACGCGCGTACCCAGCCAGTGCAGGTTGCGTTTGCCTACTTTAAGACTTTCGTAGTGGGCCTGTTCCTGTTCATCCAGACGCAGTTGACTGTACAATTCATCAGCTTGTTCCTCAATCTTCCAGATTGCAAATTCTGTGTCATCATCAACCTGCTGCCGGTATGCTATAGCCATATTTATAAAAATGCAAAAAGCACAACAAACTTATATCAAATAACACTAAATTGTATCGCTTTTTGTTAATTCGTGTAATTAATAGTGCTTCGTGCCTCACCCTGCCTTCTCCAAAGGAGAGGGTTCAGAAAAGAACGAAGTTAAAGTCCTCTCCTTTGGAGAGGATTTAGGTGAGGCATGATTATACAACCAACGCTAATAAAATTACATCATGCTAACCAAAAAATTTACACCTGCCCAGGTTGAGCAGTATAACCGTGACGGCTATATTGTCATTAAAAACTTTTGCTCCCCGGCCGAAATAGCTAAACTATACAGCACCGCCGTTGATGACGACGCCATGCGCAAAAATGCTGTGGATGTGAATGATAAGTCAGGGAAGAAATCGAGACTATCGTTGTGGTTTACGCCGGGTAACGACGTTTTTGGCTATTTAACCCGCAGCGAAAAAATGGTAAGTACAGTTGCTCAATTGCTGGGCGGTGATTCGCCGGTTTGTCATTTCCACAGTAAGCTAATGCAAAAGGAGCCAAAGGTAGGTGGTGCCTGGGAGTGGCACCAGGACTATGGCTACTGGTATAAAAACCAGTTTATGTTTCCCGATGAATTGATAAGCATAATGGTGGCGCTCACCGAAGCCAACAAACAAAACGGCTGTCTGCAGGTGATAAAAGGCTCGCACAAATTGGGTCGGGTAAACCATGGCTTTGCTGGCGAGCAGCGAGGCGGCTTCGGCGATGGTGGGAAAGGGGGTC
>JBDUDE010000614.1:0-5700 GCA_040003105.1 Mucilaginibacter sp.
ACGTCGGCAATTTTGCGCATGCTCAAGGCTTGCCATCCCTCTTCCTTAACGATCTGAAGCGCAGCCTCCAGGATGTTGCACCTGGTTTCTTCCTTCAATCGTAATATCCTGTCTTTACTAGCCATTTTGTTTTGGTATTAAATAATTTAACACCGTTAAGCAAATATACAGCGATAAATTACGAAGTGTGTTCATTTGATTGTCATTAAATTGTGGATGGAATGTCAGGAAAGGGGCGAATATTCATTCAATTAAACACCAGATTAAAATTCGGCACTACAACATGGGTCGAGGCGCCGCCTCTGATTCCTTCTTTTGTCAAAAAACATTAATCACCATAAAATTAAGTGCCTTTTCCCGGAGCCATAGTCTCGGTCAATATTGTAGCGCTGGATTTTAATCCAGCGAGCATAGTGATTGATTTAAGATTTACAGATATTTGCCGCATGAACGCGCTCATCTCCTACCTCAAACCCCTAAGGCATATCGCGAAAGAAGATAAACAAAACATTACTTCAAACTTCGGTCGAAACACTTTAGCGAGCGCAATTACTACTTCAAAAAATAAAGTGTTAGCGATATCCTTTAAAACAGTAGCTAATTATGATAGAAATAACAAAAGCCATCGAAACCGACCATGACGCCATTTGGGAAATTATACGCCAGGTGCTGCAAGGCGGCGACACCTATTCATTTGCCCCCGAATCTACACGGGAACAAATGATGGCGTATTGGTTTGCGCCGGGTAAACATACCTATGTGGCCCTGTCAGATGGTAAAATTGCAGGAACATTCGCTATTTGCGATAATCAGCCGGGTTTAGGCTCGCACGTGGCCAATGGCGCCTATATGGTTTCTCATCTTTATGGGGGTAAAGGTATTGGAAGAGCAATGGGCCAGTTTTCGTTACAAGAGGCCCGTCGGCTTGGCTACAAAGCCATGCAGTTTAATTTCGTGGTAAAAAGTAATGAACGTGCGGTTAAGCTGTGGCAAAGCCTGGGTTTTAATATAATAGGCGAAATACCCGAAGCGTTTAATCACCGGCAATTGGGGTTTACCAATGCTTACGTTATGTATCAAAAACTATAATTACTGTTTATATGAAAAAATCTATAGCCATTGATATGGATGGCGTTATTGCCGATGAGGTAGTTCAATTACTAACCTGGTACGAACTGCACTATGGCGTTAAAATACATCCTGGCGAGCTTAATGGCCGCCGCGAAGAGGATGTTGTTCCTGAAAAAGATGCCTACCGTAAGCTTTCGGCCATGCCGGGTTATTTCAGGTCGACACCCGTTATGCCAGGCGCTATTGAGGCGGTTAAAACGCTTATGGAAAACTTTGATATCTACATTGTTTCGGCCGCTATGCAGTACCCGCACAGCTTATCTCAAAAGCTGGACTGGCTGGGCGAGCATTTCCCCTTTATCAGCTGGCGCAATATTATTTTTTGTGGCGATAAAAGCATCATCGGAACCGATTATATGATTGACGACCATATTAAAAACCTGGATTATTTTAAAGGAAAAACTATCATGTTTAACGCTTTTCATAATGTGAACCACACCCATCACCAAAGGGTAAATAATTGGGACGAAGTGTTGGAATTAATGGCAAAAGAAGTTTAACCCCTTTGTCATTCTGAACGCAGTGAAGAACAATTTCTTGAGCGCAGCGAAAAATCTTATACATTTGACAGGTGAACGTTTGATAGGTTGGCGCTTAACCTGTCCATCATAAATGTCGCGCGTATAAGATTCTTCGCTCGCGCTCAGAATGACAAAAATATTACAGGCATTCCCCATTCATTTTTTACTTTTAGCCATGAAAAAAACAATTGCTATTGATATGGACGGCGTAATCGCCGATACCGAAACCCATTTTATCAACTGGTACGAACGCGATTATGGCGTACGCGTTACCCCCGAATCGATCCGTGGGCTTGAAGAAAACGAGATGTTCCCGGATAAAACTGCGGCCCGAAAGTTTGCATTTACCCCCGGCTTTTTTCGCACGCTTCCGGTTATTCCGGGCGCTGTAGAAGCGCTTAAAACTTTGATGGAAAACTACGAGATTTACATTGTTTCGGCAGCGATGGAATTCCCGCAATGTTTGCCTGAGAAGCTGGAATGGCTGAACGAGCACTTCCCCTTTATTGATTGGCGCCACGTTATTTTCTGCGGCGATAAAAGCGTTATCGGTACCGATTATATGATTGACGACCACATTAAAAACCTCGACTACTTTAAAGGGACAACCATTATGTTCAACGCTTTTCATAATGTTAATCACAACCATCACCAAAGGGCAAATAACTGGGACGAGGTGCTGGCGCAGATGGAGAAGAGTTTATAAAGCTCCGCACAAGTTTGTCTTTCCGTTTTGGGGACGGCTTCGTGCGGACGGGTTTGCGGACAGAAGCGGACACCGAACGCCCAAATATACCCATCAAAAATCGGGACTAAAGCTAAACTTAACCCCGTATGGCGACGCGCCGGGATGGCTGAGATAATTAAACCGTTTAATTAAATCGACCCGTAAAAATTTAAATATGTTGCCTACGCCGGCACCAGCTTCAATATAAGGTGTGCTGCCCAGTGCATAGGTGCCGTATGCCCCGTTTGTGGCCGTTGGCAGCCGGTAAAGGCCCTTGGTAAGTGCCGGGTTATTTTCATCGCGCAAGCCGCCGTATAGTATTTTACCCGACAGGTATTCGCGCCATTTAAGGTGCTCAATCAGCGGTATTTTGTTCAGGAAAAAGCCGTTGAAGCTTTGGGTAAAATTCAGGCCGACGTAATGGTCGCTTACAAATTCAAGGTAGTTCATGCGGTTGTAGGCATCGGGGTCGTAAGCCAGGGATTGGTTGGCCGGGCTGATGTTAAGCAGCGGGAATGGCAACTTGCCCTGCACGTAGCCGCCCAAAACAGTAACATCGGCATAGCCGAGCTGCGAAAAATAAAACCGCTTATAAATATTTACACCAATGTCGGTAAATGCGTACGAGCCGTACAAAAATCCTTTGAAACCGCGGTTTACCTGTAAATCAAGAATAGGGTACTTACTGTAAATGCTATGCCGCCCCTGGGTACCCTGTATAATTTGCTCGTGCGGAGCGTAGCGCACATGAACATCAACCTCGCTGGTGGTTAAATCGTGCACTACCTTGTTCGTACCATCATTAAACTGGTAAACCAATTGTGCTGCGGGCGCCTGGTTCCATGTTTTTAAGGTAACGCTGTACGACAAATGGTTTAAAAAATCCTTTACATACTCCAGCCTGAAGATGCCGCTGTAGAGCCAGTAATTTGTTTTGCCTGTTTGGAACGAGGAAAACGCGGCCTGTTTGTTGGTTATCGAGAAGGTATGGCCAGGCACATCAACATCATACAAAAAGCTTATTTTAAAATAATCGTTGGGGTATTTGTAGGGCGCCACTTTATTTAAACTCAGGTAGGCAATGGCATCCAGTTTAATTTTTTTGTCTTTGGTGCCGATGGCGCCATAACCCTCCATGTAAAACATGCTGTCGAGTTTTGGCGTAGTGCGCGCCCCGCCCTCAAAACGCAGGCCCTCCTGGTTATTAAACGAAAAAAACTGCCCTATCGGCCCAACCTCTACCCACCCGAAATCGCCATAGCCGCCTGCAAGGGTTGATGCTATCCACATAGTGCGTTTAAACGATGGCATTTGCTCAAGCCTGCTTACATTGCCGTATAGTTGCAGCTGTCGCCTGCTTAGGCTGTCGGTGCGGTGAGCGGCCCAAAAAGTAGTATCAGCACGGTTGGCATCTGGGGCAATTTGCAGGTCCTTGCCCTTATAAAACTCTTCGGGTTGCGGGGTATTAAGTTTATAGCCGGTGTACGTAACCGTTCGCTGACCAACAACGCCCCAGCCTTTCTTTTTCGAGAGGCCAAAATCGGCTTTCACATCGCTTTTAGTTAAATAATACCTGCCGCCGGGCTGCTGCACAAAATCGAGCCTTATTTTAAGGCTGCGCATAAAGTTGATGTTAATATCCTTGTTTACATTCATCTCGCAGGCGGTAACTGAATAGTGTCCATCCAATGTAACTACCAGCTTGCCTTCAAAAAGCAGGTCGCCCTTGGTGCGGGGGGTAAACATCACTTCAACCTGCTTGCCTGCGGGGGTGTTAATGGTATCGGCTATAAAAAACTTATAGTAATTGGGCGAATGGTCGGCAATGGGGCTTAAAAACTGGCTGGCAATAATGAATACGTTGTTGGAGTAGATATCAAGGTTGTTGCCATACAAGCGGTTTAAATAAACATCAAGCCCAACGGTATCAACAAATTTGATGATGTTGATTTGTTTTTGCGCCGTAAGCACCTGGATGGTTTTTGCCGGTTCTTTACGGTAATAAACGTCCGACAGTTTTTCGCTTAAAAAAGCAGGCAGCAAGGTTTGCTTCTGCCCGTCGATATTGGCGGTAGTATCCAGCATAAATTTATACTTGCTGAAAAATTTACCGTTGATAAACTTTTGCGACAGGTTAAAAAACGACAGGCCTATCCGCTCGTACTGGTTGTATTGCAGGTAGCCGGCGCTCTCCATGCGGTTTTCATCTTTATGGTTGATGATTTGCTGGATGAGCGACACCGCCGGGTTACCCTTGTTGCGGTACTTTTCCTTTTTTGCCGATGTAATAGTTACGCCCTTCAATTGGGTTTGACTGCCGCGCAGGGTTATGTGCAGTTCATTTTCCTGCCCCGGTTTAATGCTTTTTACTACCGACGTGTACCCCATGTGCGAAAACGTAACTTTATCAAAGCCCCCTTCGGCAATAAGATCAAACTTCCCGAGCGAATCGGTATTGGCGCCATTACCGCTGCCATTAAAGTTTACGTTGACGTAGGATAGCGGTTTGCCTGTGGCGGCATCAAGCACCTGGCCGGTAACCCGGGTTGTTAACAGGGGCTGCAAGGCGGCTTTATGCCCTGTATCGGCGCTGGTTTTTGAGGTGTCTTTTGATTTTTTAAGCGTATCGGTTTGCTGGGCGGCAACGTTTAATGTAAGCAGCACCAGGCAAAAACAACTTACTATTGTCACCTGGCGGCTATGAAAAATCCTTAACAATTTAAAAATATTTTTACGGTAGAAAGCTAACAGGCCTGCACTAATCCGGCAAATAAGTAACAAAATAATATAAACAATAAATAGATGATAAGAATTAAACAAACGTATTTATACAGCTATAAAGTATAATAAGCCTGCTTTTACTTACTTGCGAGTATAAGCATTTATTCTGTAGCGTTTTTGAAGATTTGATTTTAAACGCAAATAAAAAAGCCGGGCCGGTTTAATATAAACCAGCACCGGCGTAATATGTTTGCTTATTAAGGTGTTAACCGGGGTAGGCTAATGAAAGCCCCGGGTTACCTTAGTAGCTAAAGCTTTTATTTTTTGTAGTGATTTTTAAAATCCGCTCCTGTATGCTGCTTAGCGTATTACCGCTTTCTTTAAGCTCTTCCTTCGAAACGTTGTATTTTTTTGCCCAATACTCGTCTTCGGAGTTTGCTTTAATTTGGGAAATCTCGCGGTTTTGGTCTTCAGTTTTTACTTTAGTTTCCATGGTTGATTTGCGTTAATAGTGTTATCAATAAACTACTTACAAGGGTATACAAAGGTACAGGCTATGTGGTTAATACAGCGTTATCATTGTGTTAAGTTAATGTTAAC
>JBDUDE010000689.1:0-5700 GCA_040003105.1 Mucilaginibacter sp.
TACGGGTGTTCATCTCCATAAAGTAGAAGTTGCGGTCTTTATCAACCAAAAATTCAACTGTACCGGCGCCTTCGTATTTAACGGCTTTAGCGCCTTTTATAGCGGCCTCGCCCATTTTTTTACGCAGTTTCTCCGTCATAAATGGCGACGGGGATTCCTCAACCAGCTTTTGGTGACGGCGCTGTATCGAGCAGTCGCGTTCGCTTAAATGACAAACTTTGCCATATTGATCGCCTACTACCTGTATTTCGATGTGGCGCGGGTCCTGCACATATTTTTCGAGGTACATGCCATCGTTACCGAAGGCTGCACCTGATTCGGCACGTGCACTGTCCCAGGCGTTTTCAAACTCTTCGTCTTTCCACACAATGCGCATACCGCGGCCACCACCGCCTGCAGTAGCTTTTAATATAACTGGATAACCTATTTTTTTAGCTATCGCAATGCCTTCCTGCACGCTGGCTAATAAACCTTCGGAGCCGGGAATGCAAGGCACACCGGCCTTTTTCATGGTTTCTTTAGCCGAAGCCTTATCACCCATGGCGTTTATCTGTGCGGCAGTTGCACCAATAAATTTGATACCGTACTCAGCGCAGATAGAGGAAAATTTTGCATTCTCAGATAAAAATCCATAGCCCGGATGTATGGCATCGGCATTGGTAAGCTCGGCTGCCGATATCAGGTTCGGGATATTTAAATAAGAGTCGCGGCTTGGAGGGGGGCCTATACAAACAGCTTCATCAGCAAAACGCACGTGAAGGCTGTCGCGGTCGGCAGTTGAATATACAGCTACGGTTTTTATGCCCATTTCTTTACATGTGCGAATAATTCGCAAGGCAATTTCTCCCCGGTTAGCTATTAATATTTTTTTAAACATGGTTCAATTTGAAAATGTGACGATTTGAAAATGTGATGATTCGAAAATTTTCAAATGCTTAAAGCATCTTCAAATCTTCAAATAAACTAATCTTCAAATTACATCGGTTCAACCAAAAATAGCGGCTGGTCATATTCAACCGGCGATGCGTTATCAACCAGTATTTTTACAATGCGGCCCGAAACTTCCGATTCAATTTCATTAAATAATTTCATCGCTTCAATAATGCAAAGCACGGTGCCAGGCTTTATTTCGTCGCCCACGTTTACAAACAATGGTTTTTCGGGGCTTGCCGACCGGTAAAAAGTACCAATCATCGGCGATTTTACGGTTATATAATGCGATGTATCAGCAACGGGAGCGGCAACAGGTGCAGGTGCGGCCGCCGGAAGAGCAGCGACAGGTGCGGCCTGGTGCACATGGCCAAAGCTGCCGTCAGGTACGGTTGCGTTCACGATAGTTGCAACCTGGTTGGTTTTTATCGTGATTTTAAAATTTTCCTGCTCTATTGAAACTTCGTTTACTCCTGATTTGGAAACAAAGCGTATAAGATCCTGAATTTGTTTAATATCCATGCCCGGGGATTAATTGGTTTTGATAAAGTTATGTGTTAAACTGCAGATGTACAAATGATACTGTGCAGATGTCAGATGTGCGAATGCCATAGTTAATTAGGGTTAATTAGTCAGTTGTAAGCAAATAAACAAAACATATTTGATAATGTTCGTTTTTTGATGTGCAAAAGTGTGCATTTTAAATGTGCGGATAACAATCAATTTATCATTTCTTCATCTGCACATCCGCACAGTCAAAATTCGCACATTAGTACGCCCATTTCAAATATATCGAGCCCCATGTAAAGCCACCGCCAAAGGCCGCTAAAATAAGGTTGTCGCCTTTTTTAAATTTGTCTTCCCACTCCCATAAACATAAAGGTATGGTGCCGTTTGTGGTGTTGCCGTATTTTTCAATGTTGATGATTACCTTATCGGCGGTAACACCGGTACGGTTGGCAGTGGCATCGATTATACGTTTATTGGCCTGGTGCGGCACCAGCCATGCAATATCATCACTGCTAAGGTTGTTGCGCTCCATTACTTCGGCGGCAACATCGGCCATATTTGTTACAGCAAATTTAAAAACTGCCTGGCCTTCCTGGTAGGCAAAGTGCTCCATGGCATCTACAGTTTCGTGCGTTGCAGGCCTCACAGATCCACCTGCTTTTTGGTGCAGGTAGGCTACGCCAGAGCCGTCGCTTCGCGTTATAGTATCAATAATACCGTTACCTTCATCATTTGGCTCCAGTAAAACTGCGCCGCAGCCATCGCCAAAAATAATACAGGTTGCGCGGTCTTTATAATTGGTTATGGCCGACATTTTATCGCCGCCAACAACCAAAACTTTTTTGTGCTTGCCACTCTCAATAAACTGGGAGCCGGTTGCAAGGCCGAATAAAAAACCTGAACAGGCCGCCTGCAAATCCCAGCCCCAGGCATTTTTTGCGCCGATTTTATCGGCAAGTATATTGGCCGTAGCCGGGAAAACACGGTCGGGGGTGGTAGTGCAAAAAATAATCAGGTCAAGTTCATCTGCGCCGATACCGCGCTTTTTTAACAGGCCTTCAACTGCAGGCACCGCCATATCCGAAGTGCCCAGGCCTTCGCCTTTTAATATTCTCCGTTCTTTGATACCTGTGCGGGTGGTTATCCACTCGTCATTAGTATCTACCATGGTTTCAAGTTCATGGTTGGTCAGTATATATTCAGGTACGTAACCGTTTACAGCAGTAATAGCTGCATGAATTTTACTCATTTTTATTTTTTTACTGTAAAATACTGTTCAATGTGCGGATTTCTGATGTGCGGATGTGCAGATGAAAAATCAAGTCATCTTAATTCCATCTATCACAAATATGCACTTTTTCTCTCATCCGCACATCTGCATATTCGCACATCCGCGCATCAATATGCCCACTTTAAATAAAGCGCGCCCCAGGTAAAACCGCCGCCAAAGGCTGCTAAAATAATGTTATCACCTTTTTTGAATTTGTCCTCCCACTCCCACAAACATAGGGGCAAAGTTCCGTTTGTAGTGTTGCCGTACCGTTCAATATTTATAACCACCTTATCAGGGCTAACGCCGGTCCGTACAGCGGTTGCGTCAATTATACGTTTGTTGGCCTGGTGCGGTACCAGCCAGGCAATATCATCGGCCTTAAGATTATTGCGCTCCATTACTTCGGCAGCAACTTCGGCCATGTTGGTAACGGCAAATTTAAAAACCGACTGCCCCTCCTGGTATAAATAGTGTTCGCGGTTGTCAATAGTCTCGTGCGAGGCAGGCCTTGCTGAGCCGCCTGCTTTTTGATGCAGGAACGGAACACCCGAGCCGTCACTTTTTAAAACGGAATCAATAATGCCGTTTCCTTCGGTATCCGGTTCCAGTAATGCCGCGCCGCAACCATCGCCAAAAATAATACAGGTTGCGCGGTCCTGGTAATCAATCATCGATGACATTTTATCGCCGCCTACCACCAAAACTTTATTGTATTTGCCGGTTTCAATAAACTGCGAGCCGGTTGCAAGGCCGAACAGGAAACCCGAGCAAGTGGCCTGCAGGTCGTAACCCCAGGCATTTTTTGCGCCAATCTTATCTGCCAGTATATTTGCTGTAGCCGGGAAAACGCGGTCGGGGGTAGACGTGCAGAATATAATCAGGTCGATTTCGTCGGCAGTGATGCCGCGTTTTGCAAGCAGGCCATTTACAGCCGGAACTGCCATGTCTGATGTGCCCAACCCTTCGCCCTTTAATATCCTTCGTTCTTTAATACCCGTGCGGGTGGTTATCCACTCGTCATTGGTATCTACCATTGTTTCCAGCTCGTGGTTAGTCAGCACGTAATCGGGTACATAACCATTCACAGCCGTAATGGCAGCATGAATTTTAGTCATTCTAATTTTTTTTACTGGAAAGCCAGTTTTATTTTTTCTGTGAGGCCACTTTCAACCATGTCTCTGCACAGCACTACCATATTCTTGATGGCCTCGGCGTTTGATATGCCATGACCCACCACAACCGGCGCATTAACCCCTAAAATGGGGCTGCCGCCGTATTGCTCGTAATTAAACTTATCAAAAAAATCGTCTTTAATTTTTTTCTTGCGCGATATCACGTAGAATGATTCGGCAAACTTCAGCATCACATTGCCGGTAAAGCCATCGCAAACAAATACATCAGCCAGGTCGCTGAACATATCACGGCCTTCGGCGTTGCCCACAAAATTAAATTGTGTGCTCTCCTTCATCAGCGGGTAGGCTGCCTGGCAAAGCAGGTTGCCTTTTTCCTCTTCCTCGCCAATATTTACCAGCGCGACCCGCGGGTTGGGGATATTATAAACATATTGAGCAAACAAACTGCCGAAAACGCCAAACTGAACAAGGTATTCAGGCTTGCAATCGGCATTGGCGCCTACATCAACTAAAATGCCCAAACCCTCTTCAAGTTTAGGCATAACGCTGGTTATGGCAGGGCGTAATACGCCCGGGATTGCTTTAACGCTAAACATAGCGCCCACCAGCATAGCACCGCTGTTACCAGCGGATGAAAATGCATCGATACCACCTTCCTTAAGCAGCTTAAACCCCAGCGAAATACTTGAATTTGGCTTTTGAACAACAGCTTTGGTAGGGTGCTCGCCCATGCCTATCACCTCTGTAGTATGTACAAAGTCGAAATGGTCGGGGCTGAAATTATTTTCGTGAAGAATGCTTATGGTTTGATCTTTATCACCAATAAGCACCAATTTTTGACCGGCCGATAAAACCTTATAAGCTTCAATTGCCCCTAAAACGGTTGCTTCGGGGGCGTAATCACCGCCCATAATGTCTAAGCCAATCTTCATTTCAGAAAATTAAAACTTAAGCTACTGCTGCTTTCTCAATCAGTAATTTACCGTTGTAGTAAACATTACCGTCAACAGTATAAGCTCTGTGCGGCAAATGTACAGCGCCTGTAGTTTTGCAGGTAGTTAAAGTTGGCGCAACCGCGTTGTCGTGCGTTCTGCGTTTATCTCTCCTCGATTTGGATATTTTGCGTTTTGGATGTGGCATAAAACCTGGTATTTATATTATTTAATATTTTTGAGCGCGTCCCACCGCGGGTCGGCCTGCTCATTTTGTTCGTTATTTGCGGTAAGCCTATTCAGCTTGTCCAGCATTTCTTTATCACAATAGGGTGTATTGCCCTCATTATCACATACGGTTATAAAGGGCAAAGCAACGTTTATATATTCATAAATCAGCCCTGCTATATTGATCTCATGATCATTTTTAGTAAGGGTGATAATCTCTTCATCTTCATCAACCGCCTCTTCGCTAAACTTAGCAATAGCCTGTTCGTGTATATCCACTTGTTGCGGATATTGCGCCAAACACCTGTCGCAGTTTGCATCAATCGTACCGGCAATGTCAAACGTTAGTATTAACATTGTCTCCTGCTTTTCCAGTTCAACCCGACACTTTAAATCAGCTTTTTTAACCAGCGAGTATTCAAACTCGTTTAAAAAAGCATCATTAACATCGTATTCAAACTGGTGCTTCCCCAGTTTAAGGCCGGTAAAAGGAATCGAATAATTTCTTAGCGATTTCAATGAGCAACAATTAGCCCGCAAATGTAAGGATAAAATTGAGATTTGAAAAGTGTTTTTTTTAAAGAGAAAAGGAGTGGTTTGCAGGAAAGGTTTTAACTCATTTTATAATTATCGGTTTGAATACCAGGAAACAGTATTGTTGTGCCTCATCGGCCAGAGTTGGTGCGCTTTTTAT
>JBDUDE010000673.1:0-5698 GCA_040003105.1 Mucilaginibacter sp.
ACAAAGGCTGCTTTACCTACCTTTTTCTTCAAGGCAAGGTCAATCATACCTATCGATACCGAATTATTTTCGTTAGCAAAGCTGGTGGGGATGTTTGAATGGCCCGAAAAATCAGCTTTGTAATAGGTATCTACCGAACCTGAAAATACCAGGGGCGGGTCGGCCACTACTTTACCAGTATCAACACCATTTGAAGCTGCTTTTACAGTAAATGCAGCAAAGGTAAAAAGGGATATAATTATTAATTTTTTGTTCATGTTTTTGTTTTATTCTTCGTCGAGACGCAATATTTTCCGTCCCGAACCATACAATTATTTACCGGCGCGTGGGAGACGCAATACTTGCGTTTGTACGATTATTTTAATTACAGAGAAGGCACAGAGGAGCACGGAGTTTCTTATTTACCAAATTATATGCTCCGCGCCCATGTGCACTTTCTGTGTCCCGGCGTTATATTTTTCTATTTCAATTCATCAAGTGCCACATTCAACTTCAGCACATTAACTTTCGATGGACCAAACATGCCTAAAAGCGGCTGCTCTATGTGGCTGTTTACAAGAGCTGCTACCTTCTGCTCATCAAGCTTGCGGAATTGTGCCACCCGTTTTACCTGTATTTTAGCGGCATCGGCAGAAATATCAGGGTCGAGGCCACTGCCCGAAGCAGTTACCATATCGGCAGGGATATCGCTCTTTTTTAAATAAGGGTGATATTTAAGCAAAGTATCGATGCGGTTTTTAACATCCTTTAGATAATCCGGGTTGCTTGGGCCCTTGTTAGAACCTGCTGATCCGGCGGCATTATAAGCCACCGCCGATGGCCTGCCCCAAAAATACTGGGGCTTGGTGAAGCTTTGGCCCACATTGGCGTAGCCAACAACTTTGCCGTTTACTACTATGGTTTCGCCGTTACCGGCGCCTTTTGAGAGCTTACCGGCAAGCATGATGGATACCGGGTAAATAACACATAATACTATGGTAAGTACTAAGGTGATCCTTATAGATGGAATAAGATACTTTTTCATTACTTTAATTATTAAATTAGGTGTGCAACAATCAGGTCGATTAATTTGATGCCGATAAACGGTGCGATAACACCGCCAACACCATAGATCATCAGGTTACGGCGCAGCAATGCACTTGCACCTATTGGTTTGTATTCAACCCCTCTTAAAGCCAGCGGGATCAGCATCGGTATAATAATGGCGTTAAATATTACCGCCGATAGAATAGCCGATTCGGGACTGTGCAGGCCCATGATGTTGATGCTCTGCAAGGCGGGGATAGATGCCATAAACAAGGCAGGAACTATGGCAAAATACTTGGCCACATCATTGGCGATGGAGAAAGTGGTTAACGTTCCGCGGGTAATCAACAACTGCTTACCGATCTCAACGATCTCGATCAGTTTGGTTGGGTCGTTATCTAAATCCACCATGTTACCGGCTTCCTTGGCGGCCTGGGTACCACTGTTCATAGCCACGCCTACGTCGGCTTGAGCAAGTGCCGGCGCGTCGTTTGTACCATCGCCCATCATGGCTACCAGCTTGCCGCTGTTTTGTTCCAGCTTAATGTAGTTCATTTTATCCTCTGGCTTAGCCTCGGCTATATAATCATCTACACCGGCCTTTTCGGCAATAAATTTGGCGGTTAAAGGGTTATCACCGGTAACCATTACCGTTTTAACACCCATTTTACGCAGGCGCTCAAAACGTTCGGCAATGCCGGTTTTAATAATGTCCTGCAATTCTACAACACCAAGAATTTTTTCGTTTTGCGAAACTACCAAAGGCGTACCGCCATTTGATGCAATGATCTTTACCCTTTCGTCAACTTCTTCAGGGTAAGGATTACCGGCTTTAAGGGCGATGTTTTTGATAGAATCGGATGCGCCCTTGCGGATGCGTAAACCAGCCGGTGTATTTATGCCGCTCGACCGTGTTTCCGCAGTGAATTTCACAAATTCAGAGCCTTCGGGTGTAACTGGTAATTTAAAGTGTGTTGCGGCCAATTCAACAATTGATTTACCTTCCGGTGTTTCGTCGGCTAATGATGAAAGTACGCAGGCAGTCATAAAATCATCGGGCAACACACTTAACGCAGGCCAAAAATGGGTGGCCTTACGGTTACCGATGGTGATGGTGCCGGTTTTATCCAATAGCAACACGTCTATATCGCCGGCGGTTTCAACCGCTTTACCCGACTTGGTAATTACGTTTGCACGTAAGGCCCTGTCCATCCCCGCAATCCCGATGGCTGATAAAAGGCCGCCGATGGTGGTAGGGATTAAACATACAAACAGTGATATTAAGGCCGCTATGGTAATAGGGGTATTTGCATAATTTGCAAAGGGCTGCAGCGTAACGCAAACGATTATAAATATCAAGGTAAAGCTTGCCAGCAAAATGGTTAAGGCAATTTCGTTTGGTGTTTTTTGGCGCGATGCACCCTCTACCAAAGCGATCATCTTATCCAAAAAGCTTTCGCCGGGTTGGGTGGATACCATCACTTTAATCTCGTCCGACAGTACCTTGGTACCACCAGTTACCGATGATTTATCACCACCCGACTCGCGGATAACCGGCGCTGATTCGCCTGTGATAGCCGATTCATCTATAGTTGCTATACCTTCTATAATCTCGCCATCGGTTGGGATGGTGTCACCTGTCTCGCAAAAAAACACATCGCCTTTGCGCAGCTCGCTCGATGATTTGGTTACGATGCTGCCGTCAGCCATCATGACCTTGGCAGGCGTTTCCTGCCGGGTTTTGCGCAGGCTGTCGGCCTGGGCCTTGCCACGTGCTTCGGCAATTGCTTCAGCGAAATTGGCAAACAGTACAGTTAATAACAGGATGACAAATATTGCAACGTTATAGGCAAATGAGCCCTGGTCGTGGTGCGAGAAGCTGTAAATACTTACAAACAGCATCACCAATGTACCCACTTCCACGGTAAACATCACCGGGTTGCGCACCATTACCCTCGGGTCGAGTTTTATGAACGATTCCTTCAGGGCTGTCTGCACCTGGGCGGATTCAAATAATTTATTTGATTGATTTTTCATTTTCTTATCTATCTATTACTTAAGCATGGAAAAATGTTCTGCCAATGGGCCAAGCGCAAGCGCCGGGAAGTACGACAATGCGTTCAGTACGATGATGACGGCAAAAGTCATTATTCCAAAAGTGAGTGTATCGATTTTTAAAGTACCGGCTGATTCCGGGATGAATTTTTTCTGTGCAAGCAAACCTGCAATAGCTACCGGGCCGATGATCGGCAGGAAGCGTCCTAAAAGGATCACTATCCCGGTTGTTACGTTCCAGAAGATGTTGCCATCGCCCAAGCCCTCTAAACCCGAACCGTTATTGGCGTTTGCTGAGGTGTATTCATATAACATCTCTGAAAAGCCATGGTACTTAGCGTTATTGAGCCAGGTGGACGGTTTTACAGCCCAATCGATATTTGCATGGGCGGTAACCATATAACTGGCCAACGCTGTTCCCGCCATAATAAGAAACGGACTTAGCAGCGTTATCAGGGCAGCGATCTTTACCTCCCGTGCCTCAACCTTGTGGCCGAGGAACTCGGGGGTTCGCCCCACCATCAGGCCGGATATAAATACCGCTATAATTACATATATAAAGTAGTTCATAAGCCCCACACCGCAACCGCCGAAGAAGCCGTTGACCATCATGGCGAGTAATTGCCATAAACCGGTAAGTGCCATTGTACTGTCGTGCATACCATTAACCGAACCAGTTGAGGTTACGGTGGTCAACACGCTCCAGTAAGCCGTTGCTGTTGGCCCTATGCGAACCTCCTTGCCTTCCATAGCGCCGGTGGCCTGGCTGATGCCCATTTTTGCGATCAGCGGGTTTCCTCCAAGCTCACTGCTTATAGTGGGGAGCATGAACATCATCACGCCGAACATCATCACGCCAAACATCATCCAGCCTAATTTTTTTCGGCGGATATAGAAACCAAATGCCAGGATCATCCCCACCGGTACAATAAACTGGGCAATAATTTCGGTCATGTTGGTAAGGTAGTTCGGGTTTTCGAGCGGGTGTGCAGAGTTTGCACCAAACCAGCCGCCCCCATTTGTACCTAAGTGCTTAATAGCTATCATCTGTGCAGCCGGTCCGCGCGACATGTTTACGGTATCGCCCTGCAGCGAAATAAATTTATCCTTGCCTGCATAGCTGCTTGGCGTACCATTAAATGTTAAGATCAACGCAATTACTATTGACAATGGCAACAGCAAACGGGTGATGGATTTTAAAAAGAAATTCCAGAAGTTACCAAGGTCGGTAGCTGTTTTATCCCTGAATGCCTTAAATATAGCAACCGCGCAAGCCATCCCGGTTGCCGCACTTACAAAGTGCAGGAACATAAAGATAAAGTGCTGGGTGAGATAAGTAGCGCCGCTTTCGCCCGAGTAATGCTGCAGGTTACAGTTGGCCACAAAGCTAATAATGGTATTGAAAGCGGTATCAGCGGATTGCCCAACGTTCCCGTCGGGATTAAGGGGGAGCTTATCCTGGTATATCAACACAAAAAAGCCGTATACCAGCCATAAGATATTGATAGTGACCATAGCCTTTAAAAACTGTTTCCAGTTCATGGGCTCATTTGGGTTGATCCCGGATAGTTTAAAAATTCCGTTTTCAAGCGGCTTTAAAAAATCCGTCCATGTTTTTTCACCGGCATACATTTTTGCCAGGTACTTGCCCAGCGGTATTGCTATCAGCATGGTGATGGCAAACGAGGCAATAATTCCAAGTAGTTCAGTGTTCATCGGGTTTTACAGTTAAAATTTTTCGGGTTTCAGCAGCACATATACCATGTATATGAATACCGCAATTGCTACGATAAATAGGGCTAACATAATTTTTAGATTTTTTCGAAGTAATCAATGGATTTAAAAATGAGCCAACAGCCAACAAGCAGGGCCAGGAAAAGAATGGATGTGATCATGGTGTTCTTTTTTATTTACACCACATTGGCAAAGGGAGTACCAGTATTTGCATTTTTATTTATAAATAATTGATTAATAACTACTTATAAATTTGTATTTAATTGTGATGGGGTATAAATAAAATAAACCCTTCCATTTTGGAAGGGTTTATTTGTCAAAAAGGGGTATTTACACGATTTCGAACCAAAAAATATATAAAATAGTGATTATTAATATGTTAATAAAATTTTAATACCAAAAAGTGTCAACCCTGTCAACCCCCCTTTCCAAAAGAAAGAGGGTTGTGACTTTAGAAAATTTCCCGCCTTTGTCGTGTTGTCACAAACAAAACCAATGAACATTGTGAGAGGTATTGGCCGACGGCTTTTTGCAAATAGTAAACATTTTGCACACCCTATCTTGTTGGTGACAACACCACAGGTGTTCGGAAGACTTTTTTAAAAGCTGTGGCCCGTGCGATTCCCGCCTCGGGGCGGGGAAGGGTGGGGTTTCTCGAACTATGATACCCTTGATAATCAAGCGTAAAAGCTTGGCGCAGAAACCCCTCCCTTCGCCCTCCCAAGGGAGGGAATCGCACATTCCCGCGCTTTTTTTAATCTTCCGAACACCTATGGTGACAACACCAACAAGGGCGATAAGGGAAACCTATCTGGCGTTTTTACCCTGTCCTCCTCCTTTCCCTAAAAATAGGGAAAGGTATCGCACAGGCCGGCGCTTTCTT
>JBDUDE010000138.1:0-5695 GCA_040003105.1 Mucilaginibacter sp.
ATCGATGCTATTATCGCCGTATAAAGCTTGCTTTTACCGAATTGAACCACAGCCCTCTTGCCCACGGCAACGGCATCGTTCATTTCGTACGGCACGCGATAGGTATAGTTTTTTGCGATAGCCAAAGGCAAAATCACTTCAACAAAAAGTGTTTCACGGTCGGTAAACTGGGCTTCGGCAAACTCTAACATTTAAATTATTTATTTTTTGAAGCAGCTACTGCCATAGTAATCCATCCGCCAATAAAAAGCACGCCGCCAATCGGGGTTACGGGGCCTATCACGTTCAGCCATTCCCAACCCAACAGGTCGCGCGTGGCAAGCAGGTATAACGAGCCGGAAAATAAAATTATACCAACAGAAAACAGGTAATAACAATCTTTTACCAAACGGGTTTGGTACCTGCTTAGTCCGGCCAGGCCCAGCAGCGCAAATACGTGGTAAAACTGGTATTGTACCGCTGTATCCCACACATGCAAATCTTGTGGCTTTAACTTTCCCTGCAACCCATGAGCGCCAAATGCCCCCGTTATTACTGCAATTGCCCCGAATATTGAGGCGGTAATAAATATCTTCTTTTTCATTTTTTACTAAACAGCTAAGGTAGTTAGAATGGGTGATAAAAGTTGGGAGAAGTTGTAGTTGTTGTAAAGGTTGTAGTGGTTGAAGTCTTAATCAGCACAACTTTTCTACCCTTGCCAATACTTACAACATTTACAACCTTTTCAACTCCTACAACCTCTATAACTCTCACAACCTCCGTGCTCCAATGTTTAAAGGTTTATAACATTTACCATCTATGCCAACTGTTAATACATACATTTGCACACAGCAAAGCGCAATGAAAAAGCAAATAATTATTACCCTGATTTTATTGGCGGCTACTGCGTATGTAACGGTTGTTTATTTTAAAAATTTAAACCCGCCTGGCAGCCGCACAAGCCAGGTTATGTATTTAATACCCGACGATGCGGCGCTGATATTTGAATTTAATAACGATAAGGGGTTTTACGACATTTTTAAGGGCAATAAGCTCTTTGCAGCCATAATAGGGGAGCAAAAACTGGGACAATTGGATACCCTAAGGCAGCAATTGCTTCAAAATACCATCCTTAGTCCATATTTCACCGCGCAAAACATTTTCATCTCCCTGCATCTTTCAAAAACCGATGGCATCGACCTGCTGCTTACTATTGCGCCGGCTGTTGGTTTTGAACCAGCAGTATTTGATGAATTATCAAAACAGCAACACAACGGGCTATTGATAACACCTATGCGGGCCGCCGGAAAATCAGGTTATAATATCTACATAAATGCCTTAAAAAAGCGTTTTTACATTATTAATAAGGGCGACAACATTTTTTCAGGCAGTTTCTCGAAAGACCTAATTGACCAGAACGCATCGCATAAAAACAAAACGGGAGCACAAACTTTTGTTTTACTATCCGAGCAGCAAAGCAATAATTCCCTCGCTAACCTCTATGTAAATTACAACCGGTTTCCGGCTTTGTTTGAGCAGCTTTTCAAAAACAGGAATACCGACATCTTTAAAAATTTTAAACAACTGCCTGCGCTGGCTGCTTTAAGCTTAAACTATCGCAGCGATGCCATTATGTTTAATGGCTCAACCAAAGTGCAAAACCAAGGGTCCTTAAGTTATTTAAACTTGTTTACAAACCAGCAGCCGGTTGCAAATCATTTAAATGAGGTATTTCCCTCAACAACAGCTTACTGTACTAATTTTTCGGTATCAAACCCATTACTGTTTGGCACCACACTTTACGACTGGCAAACCAAAACCGGGCTTGCTACCGAAAGGGACAAGCTTTTCAGCAAGATAAAGACTGAAACAGCGATCAGGATAAGAACAGATTTTGACAATTTGCTAGGCAACGAGTTTGCAATTGTCACCACCCGTTATTTCGAGAAATTTGCTATCATATCGGTAAAAGACGGCTCGAAGCTTAAATTAGTTCTTACAGCTTTAAGCACCATGAATAACGAAACCACAGGCCTTTTAAGCTACGAAAAGCTGCCATTCTTTTTATTGGGCGATGCCTTCAGTATTTTTAAAAGGCCATATTTTATGGTGATTGATAATTATCTGATATTAGCCAACAGCAATACCGAACTTCAAAGCTTTTCAGACATATACATCAACCGCAAATTTTTAAGTAAAAACGGGCAGTTTAATGAGTTTAACAACTTAGTGGCGGCGCAAAGCAATGTCGCGTTTTTTATACATTTTAAAAACGCCGAACCAATTTTTGAGCGGGACATGAATGTTGGTTTTTATGATGATTTTAAATCGTTAAGCCCGGGCTGGAAAGACTTTTATGCCGCATCGTTCCAGTTTACTGCTGTTGATAAAAATTTCTACAGCAATTTTTGCATGCGGTTAAATACCGATACAATAGATAATAAGTTAAAATAGGCATTATTTAATACAACAATACATTTTCATTTCCGTTAAAAAGGCTTAATTATTAATATTATTTTTAATAGTGAGTTTAGAGCTTTATCTTTAAAACGTATCTAAAAGCCACGGCATCGCGAGCTATATGAAGAAAATTTTATTTATTTTTTTGCTGCTATCGTTCTCAGTTAAAATTTTTGGTCAACAGTTCTCCCAGTACAACACCGGCAGCCTGTACGACTCGTTTGAAAATCCATCGCAGAAAGCCTTCATTACCGACTCAAGCAAGCAGTTCGCATCCAACTTTTTATTACCAACTTTCAACGCCGACTTTTTTATAACCGGGGATGCACAGGCAACACTAAAAAGCCGCGCTTTTGCCAACAAATACAACAACTCGTCATTACTTATAGACCAGGGCAAATTTAACCACTTAGACTTGCATGTAAATGCCTACGTACTAATGTTAAAAATGTTCTCGAGCCTTAATGGCGATGTGGAGCTCGGCTTTGCAGCTCAAACCAAGGCAGAGGGTAAAGGCTTATTCAGCGATGAGTCGCTGGCGATACTAAATGGCCCGGGCAGCTTTGCCAACAATACCTATTCCGACATTTTTAATGATAGTTACTATTTTCAATCGTACCACCAGGTTAGCTTCACCTATAAAGAAAAAATCAATAAGCACTTTACATTAGGGGCGAAGCTTAGTGTGCTGATGGGTATACAATACGAAGAGCTGCACATCAATCATTCTCAAATTGTGCTTGATAAGCCCAACGATTCGGCTATTTTAGGATTAAATGGCACCTATTATTCCAGCTTCATCCCGGGGCACCTTGTACCGCGTGACTATCTCCCTACATTCCGAAACCCAGGCGGATCGATTTCACTGGGTGCAACCTACCGAACAGAAGACGGCTTTATCATACAGGGCAATATAAAGGATTTTGGCTACATCCACTGGAGCCCCCGTTCGCATGTTTATGCGTTTGACGATATTTCGACTATAAATGGGCTTTCATCAAACAAACGCGAGGGCAACGTTTATGATGAGGTTGAACGCATTATTCACAATGGTGGTACGCAAAGCGGTTTTACCACTCCTATTGATGGCCGCGCCGAACTTAGTGTTAACCAGAAATTCTGGATTGATGACAATAAAACATTCAGGTATATGCCAACGCTTATTGCATCCAAACAATTATTTTACCCGGGTTTTGTAGGCGCTTTGGTTAACCCGGTTCAGTATAAAAACTACACTGCAACGATTACCACCACTTACGACGATTTTAAGCTATTTAACATAGGCGCGCAGTTTATGTACCAGACGCCGAATTTTGATTTCTATATAGGCAGCGACAGGGTTGCACAAACAGGTAGCTTGATTAATGGGGCTATAAATAAGTCTTCAAGTCAAGCCAACAGGTCATTTTCCGGAGGCAACTTCTTCCTCGGCTTTGCACTTAAAATAGGCCCGGTAATTGAACACCCAATGAATGCCAGCAGCATCCCAACAGGCGAAAAAGGATTTTTGGGCAGATTATGGGGAAGAATATTTAAGACGAACGATTGATTTTGATACCGGATCTCAGATGTTCGATTTCGGATTTGATTTTATCTGCAATTGCGAAATTCGAATTTAAAAATTCCGAAATGGGAAATCCGACATTCGCAATCTTTACATAGCTTTCCTTCCTGCAATAAAATCCTTCAGGTAATACGGCTCAAAATAAGCTACATCTTCAAACTCACCATTATTAAATTTTTCGGCTGCTTTCTTTGTAAGGTGAGTTGCCGAGTTTAAAAAATCGGGCAGGTATAAGGCATTAGGGTTTGCCTTTAAAACGTTAAAGCATTTTTCGGCGCCATCGCCAAAAAACAGCACCCTGTTATTTTGTAAAATATCCGCGAAACTATTTTCGTCAACAATCTCTGCGGAAGTAGGTTTGATCCTTTCGCCATACGTGTTAAAAACAGCAGTATAAACTTCCATCCGTCGGGCATCAATCATCGGGCATAACAGCAGGTCGGCTCGGTTATTACATTCATCCATTCCAGCAACACCTTCGGCCATAGCTGCCAAAGTTTCGATAGCTATGAGAGGTTTATCAAGCGCGAAGCATAGACCCTTGGCTGTCGATATGCCTATTCGCAACCCGGTGTACGACCCTGGCCCGCAGCTTACTGCAATAGCATCCAAATTACTGTATGATAAACCAGCATCCGCAATAATTTCTTCAATAAAGCGGGTTATCACTTCGGCGTGCAAGTTACGGCCGCTAACCTGCTTAAAGCCCAAAACATTCCCATCTTTTGCTAAAGCAACAGAGCAGGCGGCAGTGGCGGTTTCTATTTGTAGTATCATTTTTAGTCGAAAGTCTTAAGTCGAAAGTCTCGAGTCAAAAGCCTTGCGAGACTTAGAACTTAAGACTCAAGACTATTGACTCAGAACTATCAAGGTACAGGGTCGTGCCCATGCCCACCCCAGGGGTTGCAGCTGGCAATCCGTTTCAAAGTTAACCATCCGCCTTTAAACGGACCGTGCTTTTTTATGGCCTCGACGCCGTATTGTGAACAAGTTGGCGTATACCTGCATGATGCCCCGGTTAACGGCGAAATAAAATACTGATATATTTTTATCAGGACGACGAATATCGACCCTATAATGAGCTTGAATATATTGCTTAGGGCCTTCATTTCGCAATTTCAGCACAAAGCTGTGTTAAAAGCTTCAGCATCTTTTTTTCGGCGAAATCATGTTCAGCAATATCTTTACCTATGTAGCCCACAGAAAGTATAATATTTTTGCTGGAGCCGTTAAGCACGTCATACAAATGCTGCTGTTTATTAAGCCTGTAGGCTTCGCGCATACGCCGTTTTATTAAATTACGGTCGTGGGCGTGCTTGTAGCGCCTCTTTGATACCGAAAATAAAATTTGCGCAGGGAATTGCATGGGGCCGTCAATAAGCAGCCACGATGCTTTGAAAGGGTAACACAAAAAAGAAGAACCGTTATGAAAAAGCTTATCAATAAGCCCTTTGTTGCATAACCGTTCTTCTTTTTTAAAAGTGTACATTGTTGCTGATGGCTGAACCGAAATTAAAGTATATAAGCGGCCAGTAGCCCCTATCCGGGGTAAGCAACCAGTTTATGACTTGTGGCTACCCTCGTCAGAAACAGATAATCTTTTTCTGCCTTTAGCTCTTCTTGCAGCTAAAATCCTTCTGCCGTTAGCAGTTGACATGCGCTCACGGAAACCGTGTTTATTTCTTCTTTTCC
>JBDUDE010000795.1:0-5684 GCA_040003105.1 Mucilaginibacter sp.
CTGAAACTCCCCGCAAATAAACAGATTACGTTCCCGATAAATATGCCATCGTGGCTACTTAACCAGTTTACTGTTAAGGCTTTTAATTTTTTATACTACGGTAAAAACTTCAAAAAGGAAATAAATAACGTGGTTTCTTACGAACCGTTTTTTTACCCGCTTGATAAAGTTTTGCACTGGAACCGTTTGTACGGCAAAAAAGGCTTTGTACAATACCAGTTTGTGCTGCCGCTGGATGCCAAACAAGGCCTGGTTGAAATACTAACGCGAATATCTGACGAAGGTTTGGGGTCGTTCCTCGCAGTGCTAAAGGTATTTGGTAAGCAGGAGAGCATGATATCCTTCCCGAAAGAAGGCTACACGCTGGCGCTTGATTTCCCCGTTCGCGGCAATTTGCTTGCATTTTTAGATGAACTTGACGAGCTGGTACTAAAATATAATGGTCGGTTATATATGTCAAAAGATGCGCGAATGAAACCCGGAATGTTGGTTGCGGGTTATCCCGAACTGGATAAGTTCAAAAGCATCGTAAAAAAATATAATCCGGATGGGAAAATCCGGTCGGCACAGTCTGACCGCTTATTGTTAACTGATACTAAATACTTATAAATGGAAACCGTTCTCGTACTGGGCGCAACGTCAGATATCGGCATAGCGATAGCAAAAAGGTTTGCCGCCGCAGGCTATAACATACAACTGGCCGCCCGTAAGCCTGAATTACTTGGACCACTTAAGTCGGATATTGAAATACGTTATAAAGTTGCCTGCAGCGTACATGCCTTTGATGCGCTTCAATACAATACCCATGCTGATTTTTTTGCTGCCTTGAAACCTGATGTCACTATCACCATCTTCGGTACCATGTACGAGGAAGAAGACGCTTTTAATGATTGGGCGCTTGCCGAAGGAATGATTAACACCAATTATACCGGCGCAGTATCCATCCTTAATATTGCAGCCAAACATTATATCGCGCAGCAAAAAGGTGCTATAATCGGCATCAGTTCGGTAGCGGGCGACAGGGGCAGGGCCAGCAAATTGATTTATGGCAGCTCTAAAGCCGCATTCACCGCCTACCTTGCCGGGCTGCGTAATAAATGTTTTAATGACAACGTACACGTGATGACGGTTAAGCCGGGCTTTGTTTATACCCGCATGACGGAGAATATGCCCCTGCCTGCGGCGCTTACCTCAACACCCGATGAGCTAGCAGCTATTGTTTACAACGGCTTTTCCAAAAAGAAAAATACCATCTACGTAAAATGGTTTTGGCGGTATATTATGCTCATTATCAAAAATATACCCGAGTTTCAATTTAAAAAGATGAAACTGTGAAAAAGATAGCTTTTTTTGATTTCGACGGTACCATAACTACAAAAGACACCCTGCTGGAAGTTATTAAACACCAAAAGGGAAAAGCTGCTTTTTATACGGGCTTTTTATTGAATTTGCCGGTGCTGGTTGGCCTTAAACTTAAGCTCGTATCAAACCAGGACGCTAAAGAATCCGTGCTTAAATATTTTTTTAAGGGGATGGATGTTAAATCATTTCAGCAAGGTTGTGATCGTTTTATTGATGATGTGTTGCCGGCAATTATCCGCTCTGGCGCGCTTAACGAGATAAATAAATTAAAAACAGAAGGTTTTGAAATAGTGGTAGTATCTGCATCGCCTGAGAACTGGATAAAAAAATGGACTGATGCAAATGGCCTTGAATTGATTGCTACCAAACTGCAAACAAAGGATAAGTGGTTAACAGGCTATGTGGACGGCATTAACAATAACGGCGATGAAAAGGCAGTACGTATAAAAGCGGAATTCGACCTTTCGAAATACAGTGACATTTACTGTTATGGTGATTCAAGCGGAGACAAGGAAATGCTATCACTCGGTACTAAAAAGTTTTATAAGCCATTCAGAAATTAGGTCGGTTTAGATGCCGTTAGCCAAGTTTAAAGGAGATTGGTATCATATAAAATACCCTGACAGCCGTTCCATTTTGAAAACCGGGTTTCCACTTCGGCGAGGCTTTTAATACTCTTAAGGCTTCTTTGTCTATGTCTTCAGTTACACCGCGAATAACTTTAGTATGCGAAATTGAACCGTCTTTTTCAACTATCATCGATAAAATTACGCGGCCTTGCACATGATGTGTACGGCATTTACCGGGTATCTAAGATTCGTGCCCAGGAATTTATAAAATTCATTCATGCCACCTTCAAATTCAGGCGGGTGTTGCACCGATGTAAACACTAACGTGTCTGCAGCCAGGCCCTTTAACGTATCGCTTGGCTGTGCCCTGGCGACTAAACAAAAAAGTACCATCAACAAAGAGAGAAATCCTTTTTGCAAAATCAGCCTGTTGTATGTACTATTCTCCATATTCTTTTTTAATCTCTTTTTTTACCTTTTCTGCCTGCGCTATCATCCTATCGTAGCCCGAAATTACCCCGTTTGAATAACTGATAGCGAAGGTAAGCGCTAATTTACCGCGGGGCGATGTAATTACGCGCAGAGGATTATCTGCGGTAGCGTTATCACCCTGCCCCGAAAATAAAATCTCCTCTATGCGAACCTGGTTGGCATTAAATGCATTTTCCGAAAAATCAATAAACGGAACGGCCTCATGGTAAAGTTTCAGGATATAGTTGCGGAGCGAATCATTCTCTATGGTTTGTATTTTTCCACTCGACTTAAAACCTTCATAACGCCCGTTCAATGGCCTGGTGCTGAACTTCGGTATAGTAAAACTTTGCTTCAACTTAGTTTTACCCATACTATCGATAGTTCTTTTGTTAAAATGCAGCAGTTGAGTATAGTCATCAACCAGCTTCAGCATCTCGGTTCTTGAACCTTTTACCTGGATGAGTTCGTGTTCGATGTCATTATTCAGACCCAGTAAAAATTCTTTTGCCTCGCCCTGTTCTTTGTTGTGTTCGCGCGTACGTTCTATGAAGGCAGCAAACGATACGGCAAAAATTATGATCGCAATTTCAATAAGTATCTCTTTAAACTTCTCTCCGAAGCCTTTTTCTTTGTTGCTGGCAATCTTTAACGCTTTTTTGGTGTGCCCCATTATTTCGTGTTCCATACGCCAATAAATTATTCCATGGTTACTTTTTTCAAATAATAGCTATCTGCATCAACAACCGGCATGGTTTTGCTGTCAACCCGGATACCTTTGCTGTCAACCATCAGGCGTTTAGTGCCTGCATCGGTGGTTACATCAACAGGAAGAGGCATAGCCATATTTTGCAGCTGTATCAAATACTTGCCGCCGCGTTGTCCTTTAATACTAATATCAAGCTTATTAACCGTGCGTAAATACAAATCAAACAGCGGCTTTAAATCCTTACCCGATTCCTTACTGAAAAACTGCTCCACATCATCCGTGTTCACCAAATTGTCATAGGTGTATTTTGGCGAGGTGGCAAACTTTTTAATGGCCGGATAAAACACGCTGTCGCCCATTACGTAGCAAAGCGTGTGCATAAAAAACGCGCCTTTGCCATATATATCGCCGTTGTAAGCTGCTTCTTCGTCAATGTCCTTGCCCATTACAATAGGGATTTTATTTTCGAATGTAGGCGCTGCTTGTTTCCAGTGCTGTATGTAAGCAGCGTTACCCTCAAACTCTTTAATATACAGGGCATCGCCAAATGTGCAAATACCCTCATGTATCCAGTAATCGGCCCAGTCCTTAGCGGTTACTTTATTGCCCCACCATTCGTGGCCAAACTCGTGGTGCATCAGCCAGTCGTAGTCATTGCCGCCAATTTTTGCGTACTTAAATTTGTTGCCATAGGCTACCATGCTTTGGTGTTCCATACCCAGGTGTGGCGTTTCCACCATGCCTATCTTCTCTTTAGCCCAGGGGTATTCGCCGAAATACTTTTCCTGCTCGTGAATAGTCTTCACAAATATATCCAAAAAGCGCTGGGCCTTATCCTTATGCTCGTTCAGCACATAAAACTGTATGGGAACATTGTGCCCGTCGCAGGTGGTGTAGGGGCGGGTGGCAACGGTGTAATCCCCGGCGTTAAACAATATGCTGTAGTTATTGATACTGTAGTTTGTTTTCCAGTGAAATGTAGCTGTCTCGCCATGCTTTTTTATGCTCTGCAATAAGCCCGGACCCGCAACCACCAAATCCTTTGGTACCGTAATCATCATATCAACACCTTCGTTTGGCTCATCAGATGGATGGTCTTTACACGGAAAATATAGCTTGCCGCCTGTGCCTTCGGCAGTTATTGCCATCCATGGGTGCCCTGTCGAGTCGCGCGTCCATATAAAACCGTCATCCCATGGTGGTCTTTTGGCCACATGTGGTTTGCCGCCGTAAATAACTTTTATGCTGGCCTTACCTGTCGGTAACTCGTTGACCGTGTTTATCCTGATTAGATTGTTTTTGTATTCAAACGCGGCCTTTTTATTGTTCACCAAAACCTGGCTCACCTTAAACGAATCCAAAAGGTCGAACAGCAAAACATGCGTTGGCTGCGCCATTATCACATCTATGGTAGTGTAACCATCGATGGTTTTTTGCTTAACATCCACGTTAAGGGCAATGGTGTAATGCCTTACATCCATTATGGCCTGTTCGGGTTTTAATTTGCCGCCGGAGGTAAGGGTTTGGGCATATGATTGGAATGCAATTAAAACTATACAAAGCGTAAATAATTTTCTCATGAACTGTTTTTATTTATCGAAGTAATTTAGGTATTTGTTACGTAAATCTCATTAGGAAACGAAATAGTTACTCGCTTACTGTAAAACTAATTGGAACAGTATATTTCGATTTTATCGGTTTGTTATTTTTAAAGGCAGGTATCCACTTGGGAGATAATTTTATAACCCGCAATGCTTCTTTATCAAACTCATCCTTTAAACTTTTTTCAATACTTATATCGGTTAACTGGCCGTCTTTCTCAACAAAGAAACCGACGATAATAACTCCCTGCACATCATTTGTGTTACTTGCAGGCCATTTTAAGTTTTTATGCAGAAACGCGCTAAACGCCAGCTTGCCGCCCGGAAATTCAGGCGGCGTTAATGTTTGTGAATATACCCTAGCAGGAATCGCAAAAAATAAGGCAATGGCGCAAATTGGTAGTAATCTTTTCACGCATTAAATATAATTAATTCTGTTCAAGTGTTAATTACTAAAAGCAGGTAGCCGGGCAATTTAATTGACGCTTTCAAGTATAGCAAAATTAACAGGTATTGAATATGCGGTGCGCACTTTTACGTCTCCCATTTTACCGGGCGTCCATTTTTTCGAGGTCTTTTGTACCAACCTTACGGCTTCTTCATCACATCCGTCCCCAATGCCGCGCTCTACTGTTATATTGGTCAATTTACCATTTCGTTCCACAACAAAACTTACAATCACCCTTCCCTGAGTGCCATTAGCTAAAGCCAAGGCCGGATATCTTATATTGCTTTTAACATATGCGTCAAAACCTTCCCTGCCTCCGGGGTAATTCGGAATTTTCTCAACGCTGGTGTATATGAAATTCTTACTGCGAGGCTTGTTAGACGTAAAGCTCGGCGCTGTATGATTTAAACTAACGGTTAATGCTAACCTTACCCGAACCGGCTTTCCCGCTATCAAACCAGGGCTCCATTTAGGTGAGGATTTTAAAAGTTTAATTGCTTGCGCTATACAATCCATACACAATC
>JBDUDE010000587.1:0-1712 GCA_040003105.1 Mucilaginibacter sp.
TGGCCACCGGAACCGCTATAGCCGGGATAAGCGTCGACCTGAAATCCTGCAGGAAAACAAATACCACCAGGAACACCAATATAAATGCCTCGATAAGCGTATGTTTTACCTGGGTAATAGATTCATCAAGTGCAATTTTAGTACTGTAAAAGATGTTGTATTTAACACCGTCAGGGAAGTCCTTCGAGGCTTTTGCCATCAGGTCGTTTATCTCGATTTGTATCTTGTTGGCGTTTGAGCCCGACAATTGGATTACGCCGATACCGATGCCCTTTTTACCATTAAGACGGGTTATGCTGGTATATGAATAAGAGCCAAGCTCCACGCGGGCTACATCTTTAAGGCGCAACACCGAACCATCGGAATTTGAGCGGATAGGGATGTTTTCATATTCTTCGGGTTTTGCAAGCTTTCCTTTGTACTTTATTACATATTCAAACGCTTCTTTGCTTCGCTCGCCAAAACGGCCCGGAGCGGCTTCCAAACTTTTGTCCTGTATAGCTGCAAAAATTTCGGTTGGCGTAATATGATACGTTTCCATTTGTGATGGGTTCAACCATACACGCATTGAATAATCTTTTAAACCACCGAATATAGCTGCAGAGCCTACGCCCGGGATACGCTTAATTTCGGGGATGATATTTATTTGTGCATAGTTGGCAATAAATGTCTGGTCGTACTTTTTGTCATCCTCGGTAAACATGCCGATAGCCATAATAAAGCTATTTTCCTGCTTGGCAGTGGTAACGCCCTGCTGCACCACTTCGGCAGGCAGCTGGCTGGTGGCCTGGGCCACACGGTTTTGAACGTTAACCGCAGCCTGGTCGGCATCGGTACCCAATTTAAAGTAAACGGTAATGGCCAAAGTACCATCGTTACTGGCGGTCGAGCTCATGTAGGTCATGTTCTCAACACCGTTGATAGATTCTTCGAGCGATGGCGCTACAGAGCGCAGTACAGTTTCGGCATTGGCACCGGGGTAAATGGCTGTAACCAGTACCGATGGCGGCGCAATGTCGGGAAATTGCTGCAAAGGCAGCCTGGTTAAACCGAGCACGCCCAGTATCACCAGTAAGGTTGAAATTACGGTAGCGAGTACCGGTCTTTCTATGAATTTTTTTAACATGACTTTTTTGTTTAGATGTAAGAGATCAAGAGTCAGGAACCAAGACAGAATTACTTATCTTCCACTTGTGCTCGATATGACGTTTTATCTTGACTCTTAATTTCTTAATTTCTTGACTCTTTTTTCAATTAGTTTTTAGCAAGCGCGGTGGCCTTATCTTTCGCCTGTTCTGGCTTGATGACGGTGCCGTCCTGCAAGTGGTCGAAGCCTGAGAGCACAATTTTGTCGCCCACTTTTATACCATCTTTAACCAGGTAGTTATCGCCGCTTTTGCCCACTACGGTAATGGCCTGCTTTTTAACCTTGTTGCTGTCGGCTACTGCAAAAACAAATACTTTGTCCTGCATATCAATAGTGGCCGACTGAGGCACAAGCAACACATCCTTGTGCTGCAGGCTTAAGCGGATTTTACCGGTATTGCCCGAGCGTAATAAGCCCTGCGGATTGGAAAAACTTGCTCTTAAAGTGATAGCGCCGGTTGTCTTATCAAACTGGCCGTCAATCATATCAACCCTTCCCTGTTTGCCGTATGCTGTGTTATCAGCTAACACCAGCGATACCATAGGCACCTGTTTTAATTTATCTT
>JBDUDE010000577.1:0-5678 GCA_040003105.1 Mucilaginibacter sp.
GTGCCAACCAGGTTATTAGAGTGCAAAAAGTCGGATACATTAAGTTTGAGCGAACCTTTTCCCTTCAATATTACCTGCTGTACCCCTGCCGAAAGATCGAGCACATGGCCAACAAATAAATAGCCGTATACATTATCAGATGTGTATACAGCATTTAGCTCGGCTGTTGTTTTTTTAGCTATTTTGAAGCTATTGTTCGAGTTTATATCAAAAGCTACCCTGCCTGCATTTAGCTGTGTATTCGCCAGGTTGCCTGTATACTTATTATAATAGGTGTTAATGTTGTTGTTACTGCTCCACCACTTGGTTACATCAACCGGTATGGAAAGGCTGGCCGAATAATAATAGTAGGTGGCGAGGTTGCGGTCGGTTTGCACGGCTACCCGGCATCTGCATCGTTTGGTATAAGCACGCTGGTAATATTATCGCTGGTATTGCTATAGCTTAACGTAAGCGAATATTTCTGAAGAAAGGTGTAAGTAAAATCGGTTTGATAAGTTAGCTGCGGTTTAAGGTATGGGTTACCTTCAACGTAGGTGCTTGGGTCAAGGAAAAACTTAAACGGGTTAAGCTGCCTGTAAGTAGGCCTGTCGATACGGCGGCCAACCGAAAGCGATATTTCGTTTTTATCGTTCAGCTTCTCGCTTAAAAATATACTGGGGAACACTTGTATATACGAATTCCTGAATTTGTTATTGGTTGTTAGCTGGTTGCCATTTGATATGGTTTGCTCGGCGCGAAGCCCGAGCTGGTATTTAAACTTCTTGTAGTTTTTGTTGTAGTTTACATATAACGCGTTAATGTTTTCCTTGTATAAAAAGTGATTGCTTTTAGTCGTATCAAACTGCGGCGCATCATTAATGATGTTATAAAATGACAGGTTATTATCCGCAGTTACATAGCTCGATTTAAAACCGGCTTCAAATTTGGCATCGCCCTTTAAAGGCAGCAGGTAGTCAGTTTTTATCGAATAAATACTCAAGGCACCTATTTGATTGTCTCTTAGAATGTCGTTTGGCTGCGATTGCGAGCCATCGTTATTAAAATAGCTGGTTATGTAATTTTGCAAGCTATTGCTGCTGTAGCGGGCGTAATCTAAATCAGTGGTAATTTCCTGGCCTGTAGTGTCGATGGTGTGTTTAAAATTGACGTTGGCTGCGTAGTTTTTCGGTTTGTTTTTTGAGGTGTTTGATGTGTGGAAGGAGGATGTTTTTTGCCGCAGGCTATCCAAAACATCCGATGCGTTTTCGCAGCCCGGGTTAAAGTCGGCCAGCAGCCCGGTAAGCGAAAAACCAATGGTTGTATTTTTCGACGGTGTATAATCCATCCCTGCTTTAACCAGGTGGCTATGCAGCGGGAAGGTTAAATAATTATCCTGTTTATAAGCGCCATCGAGCGTTACGCCGTCCGGCTTATAAAAATTACGGGTAAGTTCAAGGTGGTTGAAGTTTTCGCGATATGAATAATTATAGCTGCCGAATATGTTGATGTTTTTATTACGGTAGTTTAAGTTGATACCATCGTTAAGTTTGGCGTATACTCCCTGCCCCGCGCTTAATGAAAGCGTACCGTTAAGCCCATAGCGCTGGTCTTTTTTTAGTTTGATATTGATAATGCCTGCACTGCCTGATGCATCAAACTTTGCCGATGGGTTGGTTATCAGTTCAATTTTATCGATGGAATTTGCCGGCGTCGCGCGTAACAAGTTAGCCAGGTCTGTTGCGGCAAGGTAGGTTGGCTTGCCGTCAATCATCACAGTTACGCCTTGTTTGCCTTTCATGCTGATATTATCGCTTTGGCTAACGAGTACACCCGGCGAGCGGGCTAAAACATCAAGCGCGGTACTGCCTACGCTAACTATGCTGTTGTTTACGTTTACCACAATACGGTCCAGCTGCCGCTCCATAAATGGTTTCTTTTCGTTTACGGTGACTTCGTTCAGTTCATTTACCTTCTTTTCTATCTTAATATCCGGAACGGTCACCTGTTTGCTACCCTGATCAACACTAAATGTGGGTGACAAGGTTTTGCCGTAGCCCACTGCGCTGATACTTAATAAATAGCTGCCACTTTTAATATTATCAAATAATAGGCCGCCGTCTTTTTCGGTCAGGTTTATTTTTACAAGGGATGAATCCTTCGCGTTAAAGCAATGATACAGTGGCACCATCAATGCCATTGTTTTGCGCGTCGGTAATTTTGCCGGATACGTTGGTGAACCCGGCATTTTGCGCCATGGCGGAAGTGATAAGGATTAAGGGTAAAAACAGTATTAGTAAAGATTTCATAAATGCGTTTTTGTGCTACACCAAAACTATGTTTTTAAGGTACCGTTGTAAATCACCCTATAGGGGTGATACCATCATATTTGCCTCATTTTCAACACAAAACAGGTAGATAAAACGACTGATTATTTATAAAATCACCCCGAAAGGGGGATTACATGGATTGCCTAACAGGTGGTATTATTGGACACTTGTAAGCGACGCATTCAAGAAATATATCGGCTGGTGAGAAAATTATCCAGCGAAAAATGTAAACCGCACCGATTATCAATAATTTGAAAACTTCCATCAAAACGGCGTTTTTTTTTGGCAATGTTGATTATCAACTACTTACATTTACTCAATAGCTGTACGCTTAATCAACATATTTCATAGCGTTCCACCCGTTCCGCATGTGGAAAAATGGAACGCTGTGCGAAAAATTGGACACCATATCCTTTAGTTCCATAGAAACGATATTTAATTTTGATATTTTTCGGGTCGATGCATTTTACGGGCTAACTTAAACGCAACGCCGGGCCTGCGGGAGCCAAACAATAGAATCTAAGCCTTAAACAGCCCGTACTTAAGTATACAATAAATAGCGCGCACGCCATCCTTCCAGCCTATCTTTTTGCCGTCTTCGTAAGTACGACCATAGTAGGAAATGCCAACCTCATAAATGCGGATTCGCGGCACGCGGGCAATTTTTTGGGTAACCTCAGGCTCAAAGCCAAAGCGTTGCTCTGTTAGTTTTATTGATTGGATGAGTTTTGTATCAAACAGCTTGTAACAGGTCTCCATATCCGTAAGGTTAAGGTTGCTGAACATATTTGATGCAAACGTTAACCAGCGATTGCCAATGGTATGCCAGAAAAACAGGATACGGTGCGGGTTGCTGCCCATAAAGCGGGAGCCATAAACCACATCGGCAAAGCCGGAGCAAACTGGTTTCAGCAGGTCGTTGTATTCTTCCGGGTCGTATTCTAAATCGGCATCCTGGATAATGAGGTATTCGCCGGTTGCTTTGGCGATCCCGGTGTGCAATGCCGCTCCCTTACCTTTATTGTATTCGTGTTTGTAATAGCTTATGGGCAGGTCGGGATTGTTTTGCTGATAGCTTTGGATGGCCTGCTCGGTATCGTCGCTCGAAAAGTCGTTAACAATAATTACCTCTTTTTGTATATCCTCAATAAGGTTAACGGCTTTAATTTTATCTAAAATTAAATGTATCGTGTTACCTTCGTTGTAAGCCGGGATAATAATTGATAACTTTCCTATCTTCATTCCAATAAATGCGACTGGGTTTAAAACGACTAAAAACTTTTCTTAAAAAACCAAAAGTAATAATAATACTCGCGTTTTTTTTGGCTTTGTTTGTCGTGTTTTGGTTTTGTTTGCCTAAGCCATTGTTCAATAGCCCGACATCCTATGTTATTGACGATGACGACGGGCAGTTGCTCGGTGCTTCAATAGCTGCCGACGGACAGTGGCGCTTCCCGCCAAACGCCATTGTGCCCGAAAAATTTAAGCAATGTATCATCGCCTTTGAGGATAAGCGCTTTATGCACCATCCCGGTTTTGATGTGCTGGCAATGGGCCGGGCTATCAAACAAAATTTCCGATCCAAAAAAGTAACCAGCGGCGGCAGTACTATTACCATGCAGGTTATCAGGCTGGCAACCAAACATAAGCGCAACATCTGGAATAAAATAAGGGAGATTTTTATGGCGATGCGACTGGAGGCAGGTAATAGCAAGGAGGAAATACTTTCACTCTATGCCAGCAACGCCCCTTTCGGCAGCAACGTTATCGGTTTGGACGCGGCATCCTGGCGGTATTTTGGCCGCAGTCCGGATAAACTTTCCTGGGGCGAAATGGCGGCAATGGCGGTGTTGCCGAATTCACCATCATTGGTGCATCCGGGTAAAAACAGGCAGACTCTGTTGAAGAAAAGAAACTTGCTGCTTGATAAACTCTATCAGCAGAAAATAATTGACTCAACTACGGCAGCGCTTGCAAAGTTTGAACCTGTGCCCGACAGGCCCATGCCTTTGCCACAACTCGCACCTCACCTATTACAACGTTTTAAAACTGACCATAAAACCAATGTACATGGTGATACCAGATTAAAAACCAGCATCCGTTCGGCATTGCAGCAACAAGTAAATGAGATATTGGAACGGCATCATCAGGTTTTAAAATCGAACCAGGTAAATAACATTGGCGCCGTGGTGCTTGATGTGGAAACCGGCGCCGCGCTTGCCTATGCGGGCAACATAGCCCATCCCGAAGACCCGGAAATGGAAAGTGATGTGGATGTGGTGGATGCGCCGCGAAGCCCGGGCAGTACCTTAAAGCCCATATTATATGCTAATATGCTGCACGATGGCTTGTTGTTGCCAAATAGCTTAATGCCGGATATTCCCACTCAAATTGCCGGCTACCATCCGGAGAATTTTGATTTGGGTTATGATGGAGCGGTGCCTGCTTCGAGGGCTTTGTCACGTTCATTAAATGTGCCTGCGGTAAAAATGCTGCAACAGTTTAAGTATGAACGGTTTTATGACGCGTTGCATAAAATGGGCATTACCACCCTAAATAAACCCGCCGACCATTATGGACTTTCGCTTATTTTAGGTGGAGGCGAAAACACACTTTGGGAGTTAACCGGCGCCTACGCCGATATGGCCCGTGTGCTTAACCACTACAACAAAAACAACGGCAAATACGACCCGGCCGACTATCATAACCCGGTTTACAACATTGGTGAAAAACCGAAGCCGGAGTTTGAGAAAACAGGACTGCTGGATGCCGGCTCTATTTATTATACCCTGCAGGCCATGGAAGAAGTGATGCGCCCCGGCGAGGAAATGCTATGGCAGCAATTCACCTCGAGCCAGCGGGTGGCCTGGAAAACCGGGACAAGCTTTGGCTTTAGGGACGGCTGGGCGATTGGCATAACGCCAAAATACGTAGTCGGCGTTTGGGTGGGTAATACTGATGGCGAAGGCAGGCCAAACCTTACCGGGATAAACACCGCTGCCCCTGCCCTTTTCGAGATTTTCAGGCTGCTGCCCGTAACGCGTGATTGGTTTGATATGCCAGTGGGCGACATGGTAAAAATTAAAGTCTGCCATCAAAGCGGTTACCGTGCCGGTCAATATTGTGATAACACTGACGAGATGTGGGTACCAAAAAGCGGTCTAAAGGTGCAGGTTTGTCCTTATCACCAACTGGTGCATTTAAGCGCCGACGGCAAGTGGCAGGTTACAGGCAATTGTGTGCCGCCAAATCAAATCGTCAATAAAAACTGGTTTGTGCTGCCGCCGTCGATGGAGTATTATTACAAGACTAAAAATTACGAGTACAGGGTTTTGCCGCCATTCAGGCCGGATTGTGTGCAGGGCGAAA
>JBDUDE010000863.1:0-5666 GCA_040003105.1 Mucilaginibacter sp.
CATGTTAGTTTTAATGAAAGTTAATGTAAAAAGCAAGACTATAAACAGCGCTAAGGGAAATAAATAACAATATTAAAATCACTTCCGCCAGCTTGTTCCATTTCCCCACCGGGAAGTTCGACCTGTCGAAATAAAAGAATTGGATTAAAACACGGGATATCCAGTACACGGCAATAAAGCCATTAATAATTGTTGCAAGGTTTGAGCCATTGGTTAGTTCTTTGTAATCAAATATAGAAAGCAAGCCAAAACAAAGATTTATCACGAGAATATACGCCGCATACGTCCAGAACATTTGTTTTATTAATGGCTGAACCTTGGCCAGTTCCCCTTTCCAACCAAGCGCTTTTGGGATAAAAGGGCTCCCTATTACCAGGGTAATTTGTGCCAGGCCGGCAAGGCTGATAAGTTGTTGGATGATGGGGTTATCAGGTTCCATTTGTATAAATCAGTGAAATCGCGATACAAATGTAATATATATATTGAACTTTCAATATATATTGAAATATTAATTCATGTTTTTATCTTCGCAGGTTTGTAAGAGATTTAGTTAGCCACAAAATCCAAAACATAAACCTGCGGCTATATGACGGGCTACCTATCTACGACAGGGCACTCCTGTGGAGTCCAAATACATGCTCATTATTTTCTATAAATACGGCGCTTCTCTGAAGCCGGGCTGCAGAACTGCACAATCCAAATTACTCCATTTCCTATAAAAAGGGGGTTACACATGCAACCCCCTTTTTGTAAATAAATTACATATAATTAATTCACTAACAATAACTTATAAATATAAAAATGCTAAATTGTGTAACCCCCTGTAACCCCCCTTTTTGCGCGGTCATAGCATTCCAGCATTTCAATAAAAATTGCGTTAATTTATGTTTAACGGCCGTCGTTATTTCGACGCCGGCATTTGTTGTTCCAGTTGTCCCATCTTATCGAACATTATCTTAAATGTATTCCATGGTGTGTTGTCGCCATCCTTAGGGCTGGTTATTTTACCGTAATATCCATCCAAAAACTGACCTGGCGACGACCAAATGGTTTCGGCTATCCCGTAAAAGCGTGGTTTAAGCTCTTTGCCGGATGTTGCCCTTGCGCGGTAATAGTTTTCAACCTGGCTTAAGGCCACTTGCGGACGGTTCCAGGCGCAGGTTACTACGCGCAAGCCCTTCATGGCGAAATATACGGCGGTTTGATTGTCGCGGTCGTACTGCCAGTCGCAAATTACTACGTCACGTGGTATCATATCAATTGCGCGGTAGGTATCATTGTAGCTAGCGGCCCATTCGCCTATGCCGGTTGTGCGGCCGTCAATCAGGCGGTCGCCCCAAATCCAAAGTTCGCGGTCTTTTTCGGCCAGGTGGTCGCGGATGGTTTGCACTTCACCGGCGAACAGCACGGCTTTATCGCGCCCGGCGCAACGGGGACATTTATCATCACCTAAGTAAAATACTTCGTCCATACCCGCATGGAAGCCTTTGGCATAAAATACATCCAGCACCTCGTCAATCACATCAAATACAACTTTATGCACGCCGGGGTGCAGCGGGCAGTAGCTTTTGCAGTATAAGCCATCGGCATTGGGCCATTTATATTCGGCGGCAGTAGCAGGCATTTTTACCCAGGGCGTTTCGTCAAACTCAGGGTAAACTTTCAACAGGCTGCCCAGCTTACTGGCCCACGACTGATGCCCCAACAGGTTTATCTGCGGTATTATGCTGATATTGTTCTTTTTGCAGGCCTCTACTATCTTTTTAACGTCACCTTTCGATAATGCTACAGAATCACGCAACTCAGGGTGGCTTTTAAATTGGTAATTATAATCCACGCGGAGGATCAATGTATTTACTTTACGCGGCGCAAGTTCTTCATTTATAAATTTGACAAAGTCGGCCACGCCGTTTGGCCGCGGGGCAGCTATAGCGAAGCCTTTTACACCATATAGGCTATCAGCATTGGTTTTGGCAAATAAACTAAGCGCAAACAGGTTTGTTAATAATAGCAGCAGGTATTTAGGATTTCTCATTGGGTTAAAGGCTTAATAATTACAGGAAACTAAGGTAAAATTAAATACTTCGTTTTGATAGGGCAAATCCTTAATTTTAAGGCCTGTAGTGTAAAAATAGTATAACAACTGTATCACTTGCCAGCCTTTTCAATAAATTAGGATCATGAAAAACACTTACCACAATTGCCGCCCGTTTTTGCAAAGGGCATCACTTTTTGCTTCCGGAATATTGCTATGCGGCAGTATCGCGTCGGCCCAAAACAAACCTGTTATTGACAGTATTATGGCCGAGGAAATCAACCATTCCCAATTAGAATTATTGGCGCACCAGTTGTTTGACGGTGTTGGTCCGCGTTTGGTGGGTACGCCGCAAATGAAACAGGCTAACGACTGGGCCGTTGCCAAATACAAAACATGGGGTATTAATGCACATAATGAAAAATGGGGCGAATGGCGCGGCTGGGAACGCGGCGTATCGCATATCGATATGGTGTCGCCGCGTGTAAAATCGCTGGAAGGGACGCAACTAGCCTGGAGTCCGGGCATGGGCAAAAAGACCGTTACCGCCGAGGTAATTGTGTTACCTGATGTGGCCGACTCGGTTGCTTTTCAGCAATGGCTGCCCAGCGTCAAAGGGAAATTTGTAATGATATCCGTTTGTCAACCTACAGGACGGCCCGATGATAACTGGAAGGAGTTTGCCACGCCGACGTCTTTCGACAAAATGAAGAAAGACCGCACGGTAATTACTGACGCCTGGAAGAACCGCATTAAAAAAACCGGCTTTACCACCCGCACATTGCCCGTAGCGTTAGAAAATGCCGGGGCAGCAGGTATAATTACTAATAACTGGTCGGCAGGGTTTGGGGTTGATAAGATATTTAGCGCCTACACTAAAATTGTGCCTACCGTTGACGTTGCGCTGGAAGATTATGGCATGATTTACCGTTTGGCCGAATCGGGCGATAAGCCGATGATCAGCATGCATACCGAATCGAAAGAATTGGGCATAGTGCCAACGTTTAATACCATTGCCGAAATAAAAGGTACCGAAAAACCTGACGAATACGTAATGCTCAGCGCTCACTTCGACTCGTGGGACGGAGGCACCGGCGCTACCGATAATGGCACGGGCACCTTAACCATGATGGAAGCTATGCGCCTGCTCAAAAAATATTACCCGCACCCAAAGCGCACCATCCTTGTCGGTCACTGGGGCAGCGAAGAAGAAGGCTTGAACGGCTCGCGCGCTTTTGTTGAAGACCATCCCGAAATTGTAAAAAACCTGCAGGCACTATTTAACCAGGATAACGGCACCGGCCGCGTGGTAAATCTTGGCGGCGCAGGCTATACAGATGCCAAAGATTACCTTGGCCGCTGGCTGGCTGCAGTGCCTGATACCTTGAAGAACAGGATAAAAACCAACTTCCCCGGCTCACCGGGCGGCGGCGGGTCTGACTTTGCTTCATTTGATGCTGTAGGAGCGCCCGGTTTTTCATTAAGCTCGCTCAATTGGTCGTACGGTGCTTACACCTGGCACACCAACCGCGATACCTACGACAAAATTGTTTTCGACGACCTGCGCAGCAACGCCATGCTTACCGCTATAATGGCCTATATGGCCAGCGAGGACCCTGAGAAAACTAAGAATATAAAAGTTGAAGGGGTTAAATGGCCAACACCCGTTAAAGCGACGAGAAGGGGCGGGTTGGATAAGTAGATGTTCCGTTAGACTTACGAAGTTATTTAACTTCGTAAGTCTTGCATCTTCTCGCCGACCAAAAACCGCCATTCACCGACTTGTAATTATTCTCCGCAGATTTCTTTTTTGCCTGCTGGGGTGAGCGGCCTATTTTTGATTTTTATTAAATAACACTGTCATGAATAAGCATACAACATCCACCATAGCCAATGGCGAAAACTCAACCGATATAAATAATAAGTACAATTCCGCAAAACAGGAAGCAACATCCGCCAAAACCCAAAAAGCTGAGGCAGCTAAGGACGACAAAACCTTCAACCTGTGGAACTGGCGCATAGAAACCGACACCGCCGAACTTTTTATCGGTATGTTTGGCTAACGCGATGAAACGCCGTATACAAGTAACGTAAGCCGCCATTGAGCGGCTTTTTTTTACCTTAAGGTTTGCCCTTGGGCCTGCAGCTCCGGCCAAAACTACACTTGCCCGTTCGCCGACACAAATCATCAATTTACCGACATCTTACCTCCGCCTGCAAGGTTTACCTTCTGATACTTAGCCCCATGTGTTAGTTTTGGTCAACATTAAAATTTAACAATCATGAACACACATACAGCATACGCATTCGCCAATCCGGACGATTATATAAATACCACAACCGTTTTTGGCGGCGTTAAAAAAACTATCCTTTCAAAAGATTTTCGGGGCGGACAGATAAGCCAGCTTTTTGGTGGCACAGAACTTGATTTTACCCACGCCGACCTGGCCGGCGTTGCCATACTCGATATTCAGCAGGGTTTTGGCGAGGTTAAAATCAGGGTACCCAACGATTGGTGGATTGAAACAGACACCACACAGGTATTCGCCACTGTTGAAGACAGGCGCACCCACGTACAGGATAGCTTTAACTCCAATAAAATCCTGGTGTTAAGGGGTCCTTCTGTTTTTGGGGTGATTGAGATTTTAAGTGGAGAGTAAAGTGGTGAGTGGTGAATGGAGGGTAGTGAGTAGTTTTAACTCGTTTACTCTTCATCCACATTTTTTAGCCACAGCTAAAATAAAAGCATTGAAAGTCAGCATGTTTCACAGCGTTCCGGGTGTTCCACGCAGAAAAATGGAACGCTTTGCGAGCCAAAATTTACAAATCTGAAGGGTCTTAATATCGAAAACCGAATAACAGACATTAAACAATGATTTAAGAATCTTCAGCGTTCGAGATTCATTATTTGATATTCAAATTCTTCATTATCCACCGTTCCCTACCCTTTCCATCTCTTCGGTGGCACTGCCATCGGTACGTTTGGTGGTTTTGTAGGTTTTACCAAAACGGTAAGTAAACGATACTGTGTAGACCCGGCTGTCGCGATGAATAATAAAATATTCGGTTGCGTTGGGGAACGACGTAAAACCCTCCATGGCGTTGGTATGGAAAATATCGCGGGCAGTAAATCTTAAAGTTCCCTTTTTGTTCAGTATGGGCCTGGCAATGCCGGCGGACAGTTGACCTGTCGGGTACAAAAGTTCCTGCACATCGTTCCTGGCTTTGGTGGTGTAAAAACCTGAAATCTCGGCGGTGTAGGTTTTGCCCAGCTTAAACTGGTTATTGACGCTCAGATTAAGCTGGTTAATATTGCTGGTAAAATCGTTCCCGTTAAACCCTTTCAGGCGTTTGTAAGTGTAGGTTGCCTGGATGGTGACGGACCACCAACTGGTTGGAGATAGATTCAGTGCTTCGGATAAGCCAATGGTATAAGTTTTACCCACATTGCCCTGCGAATACAATAATATCCCCTTAGCTGTATCTGCCAAAAACAACTGCGAAAAATAGTTTTTGATAGTGCTGTACGATATTGATGTAGTGAGCAATTGTTTGTACTGATGGGTCAGTTCCAGGTTCCAGCTGTATTGCGGCAGCAGGTAGGCGTTGCCGGTTTGGTAGGTATATTTAT
>JBDUDE010000797.1:0-1704 GCA_040003105.1 Mucilaginibacter sp.
CACCGGTTTTAATAAACTTTATCGGGAACGTTCCCGGTGTAGTGGTCGAAGAAACGCGTAAATCCAGAAATAAGTAATTAGGATTTTCAACTTTATGCACCGCAATAAGCTTCACGCCGGGGTAGTTTAGCTCCACTTTACGGGCCGCAATGTTGTTGCCATGTACCAGCAATTGCACGTTCGGATTATGCATGCCAACCCACCAAAACATGGGTTCTACGCGTTCCAGGGCAGGAACTTGCGCAAATGAGCCCAATGCCATTACAAGGCAGCAAGCCGTAAAAAACAATACTTTTTTCATATCAGGTTTACCCGGTTTATAATTGGGTTGCGATGCCGATTTTTTCAGCCATCTGCGTTTCAAATTTAAAATAAAAATGATTTGTTGTATGGAAAATTGAAATTTAGTTTGGGGGAAGGATTGGTAGGTGGATTATCGTTATAATTAAAAGGATTTGCCATCTCGTTTATGTATTGTACCGCGCATTTAACGCGATGGGCGTTGCCCATCGCTAACATATTTAACCCCGTTGGGGTATTTAAATCGTTGTTCTACCTGACGTTTCTTTTCCTGTAAGGGAAAAATACGCCAGCACAGGGCACCGTCATGTGCGAAAACCGGCAATTATTCAAACCTCTTCAAATAAACCTCCAATGGTTCCATCCCCATTTTTTTCCTCAACGCATTAACCTGTTTCGGATATTTTAACGGAAACGGGGTCGCTTTATGCGTTTTGGGATTGGTGCGCACTTGTGTTCCGTAGATCTGCTTTTGCTTTTTGTTCACCAACACCCTGTCGGTTAGCAAGGCATACTCTTCTTTGCCGGCATTATTCTTCGCCACCTCAATTTTCATTAAAGCCAAAACTTGCTCCTGGAAAGAGATATCATCATCGCAATGATCTACTATTGCCCAAAAATCGGCCGACCACTCTCCCACCAGGTTAAAACCGGGATAGCCGTATTTTTTAATAATCGCTTTTGCCTTTATTTGATTGATACTATCAGCTTCCGCCCATTTTTTTTGAATGGTTTCTTCGCTGTAAGCAGATGGCTGCTGCTTTGCAAGCTTAGCCTCCTCCTTACGCCAGAACTGGTCGTCCTTAAACATCGAATCGATTTTTTGGATGAGAAGCGTATCATGTTTAGTTGTTTGTGCGGATGATTTTGTGGCGATGAAGAGGCAGGTTAAAATAAGGATGAGTGATATTTTCATTTGCTTTGATTGAAAACTAAAGATATAGTTTTTAATTCGCCGAAAGAAATTTTATTAATTATTTGCGTAACCCATAAGTTACCCATACATTTGCGTAACCCATAAGTTACGCGTTATGCAACGAGACCTTGTTATTAAGTGGTACTTCCCCCACCCTGCCGAAAAAGTATGGGAATGCCTTACCACGCCCGAACTGGTTAGCCAGTGGCTGATGAAGAACGATTTCAAACCCATTGTGGGCCATAAATTTAACTTCCACACCAAGCCAATCCCGAAAATGGGTTTCGACGGCATTGTTTACTGCGAGGTAATGGAGATAGTACCGGGCAAGAAACTGGTTTACACCTGGAAAGGCGGCGCCGCGCCTGATAACTTATCTCTTGATACCATATTAACGTGGACCCTTACCCCGCGTGAAGACGGCACCGAGCTGTTATTGGAACATAAGGGTTTTAAAGGCTTTAAAAACTACATCACCAGCATATTTA
>JBDUDE010000850.1:0-5648 GCA_040003105.1 Mucilaginibacter sp.
TGCACCCGCAATTTATCCTTCCGCATCTGCCATAATAATACCTTCAATCTGTTTTAGCTGCGCCGGGCTTAGCTGTTTCAGGTTTTCGGGACTAAACAGGTTGTTGTTTACCTGGATATTGTTGTTTTGTTCGGTTATCACCATGTTGGGCCGTTGTTTATTTGTTGCGCCTACCATTTCGAAATAAAGGCGGGCGGCTTTAACATCGCCGTTGGTGGCGAGCTTAAAAACGCTCGACAGTACTTTGGTGCCCATGTATTTAAACTGCTCTAATTCCCTCCCGAATTCGGGGTGGGTTTTGTAGCCTGCAATGTGTTTCGCAATGGTGCGGCGGCTTAGCCCGGTTTCTTCGGCTATCAGGGTTTTAGGGGGCATGCAACCGTATTTGTGTACCAGGCTGGTGATAGCATTTGCAATTACAAAGTGGTTATGTTCCCAAACCTTGTCATTTGTATCCGCAGGGACTATCTGTTCTATTTTTGCTAAAAAGTCGTCCCTTTCATCGCCCTTTGCCTGCTGCAGCGTTTCGGTAATAATTTCGCCCAGGTATTCACGCTCGATCGTATTAAAATCTTCAATATCTTTTAGGGTGATCTGTTGCAGCGCCAATACGCGGTTCACCTTCTCGCGCGCGGTGGTTAAATTTGTTAAAGCAGTTTCTGTTTCCATTGTTCATTTATTTCTGTAAAAATAAAGAATAATTTACAGAAATATAAATGTTTTTTAAGGGGTGTTCACGTGAGAACCCCCTATTTTTTGTAATACATTGATTTATAGATATTTATGTTAAAATTGTTCGAAATTGTGTAACCCCCCTGAGACCCCCCCCTTTGCGAAATACTTTATTGGGTAGGAGGCACCTACGGAGCCTATAATACGCTGATAATGTTGGCTATAAACAGGTGGCCCCGCTGGGGCCGGTGGATCTTTACTATGGGATGGCCAAAATTATGAAGGCCTGCAGTCAGGCCTCAGAGAGGCCCCCTGTTTATAGAAAATGATAGACATGCGCTTCGACTCCGTAGGTGTCCCCTGCCACAGAAAGACGCCCGCTAAATAGCTGCCAGGTATAATGGTATTCGCCGGGCAACAAAAAAGCCTCAAGTATTTTAACTTGAGGCTCCAGGTATAAAGATTTTACAACTCACCAAACTAATTCCCCTTTACCCTTCCTTTTTCGTCGTCGGCGCCGGTTTGGTGCTTGCGGGCCTTTATTTTACTGTTGCCGAAATTGTAGGTGAACGTTAGGCGGGCTACCTGGCTGTCGCGCTTTTGGCGGATGTCGAGATCAATGCTTTGGTACTTGCTGGTAACATCATTGCGGCGGGTGTTAAAAATATCGCTCACCGAAAATTTAATGTTGGCCTTTTTATCGGCGAACGAATGGCTCACCCCGGCATCTACCGAATACTGCGGATGAACGCTGAACAAACCATAAGTTAATGCCGACTGGTAATTAGGCGTTACCTCAAACCGGTATCCTTTAATAGGTGTAAAGGTTTCTGTAGCGCGAAACTGGTAAGCAAATTGCCCCCTGTCTAAATCACCGCCCTCAAGCCCGTTCGATTTAAAGCCCAGGTAAAAGGCGGTCAGGTTTACGTCGCCGGTCCACCATTTGGTAATGGTATAGCTGGAGTAAAGGTTAGCGTTGTAGCCGTTTTGCACCTGCAGGTTTTGCTGGCTTACAAATGCAACCTTGGTAGCCGGGTCGGTTCCGGGCACCTCTGTCATAACATCGGTAGTACGGTTGTAACCCAGTGTTAAAGTGGTGTTCTTATTATAGGTGTAATTCAGTTCGAAATTGTTGGTGTACTGCGGCTTTAAATACGGGTTGCCTTTTTGATAGGTGTATGGGTCCAAACGGTAAACAAAGGGATTAAGGTTGTCGTACTGCGGGCGGTCTATCCTGCGGCTGTACGAAAAGCTAAGTTCATTTTTGTCGTTAAAAGTATGGTTTACAAATACGCTCGGAAACAGGTTGAAATAATTGCGCGCAATTTGCTGAATTATGTTTGATGAATCGCCGATGGCATTTGAGCGGGTGTACTCGCCGCGTAAGCCAACCTGTACGGATGTGCCTTTAAAATCCTTGTTAAAGTTTAAATAGCCGGCGTCAATTTTTTCGTCGTACATAAAATGATTGGTGCTTTGGTATGTATCGCCTGCGGCCAGTTTTTCCATCAGGTCGTTATCAGTTTTTACATCGCTGAATTTTAAGCCCGCTTCCATTTTTAACGACTTGCCGAGCGGCTTGCTGTAATCGACCTTGGCAGTTTTTATTTCGATGTTTGATGGGGTAAGATTTCCCAGGAATGCCTGTGGGCGCTGGAGGCTGCCATCGGCCAAAAAGAAATCGGTTACGTACTGGGCTGTAGAGTTATTGGTAAATTTCGAATAGTCCAGATCGGCGCTGATCTGCTGGCCTGCGGTATCTATTTTATAGGTGTCATTTAAATTGGCAGCAAAGCTGTGGAACGTTTGCTTGATGCTGGTAACCGTACGCAGCGACGAATCGACCTGGGTAAAACTGCGGCCGATGTTGGTGCGGTTGTCATTGCTGTCGTTTTCTGAGTTAAAATAACCGTTAACTACAAAGCCCAGCGTGTTTTTTGATGATGTATTAAAATCGGCGCCGAGGCGATAGCTGTTGCTATGGCGGCTTTGCGGCATGGCGGTATACTGGTTAAAGTAAGTTTGGCGGCCGGCAGTATCGGTAACAATACGTTTTAAACCGATATCCTGCATACGTTTGCTATCATCGTGACTAAACGAGCCGAATATATTCAGCTCGCCAACTTTATGGTTTAGCTGAATGGTGCTGTTATCGCGGCCATATTTGCCTTTGCCAACGCCTACAGTAACGCTGCCGTTGGTGCCGCTTTGTTTATTCTTTTTTAGTTTGATATTAATAATACCTGAGTTGCCGGCCGCATCATATTTTGCCGATGGGTTGGTAATTATTTCGATGGATTGTATAGTGGTACCGTCGGTTGAGCGCAATAGCGTAGCCAGCTGTGCCGAAGTAAGGTAGGTAAGCTTATCGTTTATCATTACGGTTACGCCCTGTTTGCCTTTCAGGCTGATGTTGTCGTCTTTATCAACAGAAACACCCGGTGCACGCTCCAGTATTTCTAAGGCCGAATTACCGGCGGCAAGTACGCTGTTTTCAACGTTCATAACGGTGCGGTCCACTTTGCGTTCGATTAGTGGTTTTGTAGCGCTGATAGTTACTGCATTTAATGCATGGCTTACCTGTTGCATTACCAATTGCGGTACGGTTACGGTAGCGCCATCATCCACAGTAAACGGCTTGCTGGTGGTTTTTTGATAACCAACAACGGTAGCCTTTATTATATAGGTGCCATTAGCTACACGGTCGAAAGCATAAGCGCCGGCATCGTTACTTAAAGTTCCTTTAACAATCGATGAGTCTGCGGCTTTTAGCAGGGATACGGTGGCAAAGTCCATTGGCTTGCTTTTATCGTCAAGCAGGGTCCCGGTTATTTTTGCCGATGAGGACTTGGAAGGTTGCGCGTATGCAGCTGCCACGCCTGCGGAAGTAAGAAGGATGATGGTAAGTAGTTTTATAAATATAGATTTCATGATGCTTAATTTTCAGGCAATACATTGCCAGGTAAAAGAATTTTGTTCTTTTTTAAAAGGTGTTAAATAAGTTTTGATAGTTGCGGCCTGTTTGCCGGCAGATAGTGGTTATATTATGTAAGCGTTGTTTATTTCATTTCGTTAAATGCGATTATTCATGTTTTGGCAAAAATCAGGCGTTGCCCGCTGTATTGCTTTGTTTGTAAGATGTAAAAGCGGGTGCAAAGGTTACATCGTATTTCCCGCTTTTTGGTCAAAGGGTAGTTTTCATCGGTAAACCGGGCTTTTTTATCGGCGAAATTTTAGTTTGCAGTGGGCAGTATGCCGAAAAAAAGCGACGAGCTTTAAATCCCGTCGCTTTTTACTTTTGATTATGCCAACGGCAAACTAATAAAGCCTACTGCTTTACCGCACTATCGGTTACCACGCTGTCCCTTTTCGGGGTAACAATGGTATCAACCTTGCATTGCAGCCCGTTGTCGGTCATATTAAAAATCGAATAATTGGCTTTGTTATCTGTGCGGTTTAAATTGCGGCAATCGTATAAGTTAACGCCTTGCACATAATTATCAAGCTTTTGGTCGATAATTACTTTTGCGTTTAGGGGCAATTTTAAGGTAAGCACTACCTCTTCGGCATGCCATATATGGTTCGGTCTTTTGCGCAGGGTGTAATCAAATTTTAACACAGTGTCCTGCTGTGCAAAAATATAGGTGGTATTACGCGCATTATATAATGCAGATTCATAGTTGGCGCCGCTTGCCCGGAACGATTCTTCAAGCACAGGTTTATTTATATCGCTGTGTTCAATATATAAAGTTACGCTGCGCGGGTCGCTGTGAAAGCCGTTGTAATCTTCATCAGTAACTACCATGTTTTTAAACTTGTTTTTGATATCGAGCTTCACACTGTCTTCATGCGAGAAGTACTTGATGTCGTTCAGCTTCAGGTAATACGTGTTGTCTTTTGTCGGCTTTAAGCTTACGGTTTCGGTAAAGCTGGCCTGCTCCCTGAAACCCGATGCCACCTTGGTTGCAAAAAATATAAGCATGCCCAATGAGCATAACCACAGCACCAATAAAACCGTGCCTGTACTCTTGCCAATGCTGCCCACATTAAATACACCTCTAATGGTTGCCAGTATAATGGTAATAACCGGGATAAAGGCTACCAGGAAACCGGTTGTTAAAATTTTATCAACAAGCTCGCTATTGGCCATACGGAATGGCAGCAAATGATCGCCAAACTCGGCTCCAAACCCGATGGTGCCAACGAAAACAACCACCAGGAAAATTGCAGCGCCAAATGCGGCCAGCAGTATGAATATCCCGATCATCTTTATAAGCACTTTACCGAACCCATTAAAAAATGTACCCAGGTGATGGAAGAAGTCGCCGGCAAAATCACGGGCCTTGTAAACAAAGGGCCTGGCTTCGTCGCCAAAGTTCGAAAGGTTTTGGCGCATGCTGCTCATTTCTTCTTCGAAATTCTTTTTAAAGCCCTGCAGGTTTTGTTTTTCGCCCTTCATGGCCATTCTGTCGGCACGGCTTATTGCTTTGGGTATTACTATCCATAATATTATATACAATAGGAAACCGCTTCCACCAATCGGGATAAATAATGCAAAAGCAAGCCTCATCCACACAGGGCTGATATTAAAATAATTGGCAATGCCTGCGCACACACCGGCAACTAAATGGTCGTCAGGGTCGCGGAACAGGCGGCGGCCTTCAGTACCCTGGCTATATATAGGTGCGTGGGCATCGTCGCTTTCAGCGCTTTCAAAATCGGCCACCGAGCCCATTTGTTCAATAACCTGGTTAACGTCCTGCTCAACAATAACCTGCCTGTTTTCTTTTTCAAGCAGCTCGCTAAACATTTCGGCAATGCGGTTCTCAATATCGGTTGTGATTTCAAGGCTGTCTGCCGAGTTTGAGAAATGACGTTTTACTTCCGTCATATAGTTTTTTAATATCTCGTAGGCATCCTCTTCGATATGAAATACGATGCCGTTTATATTTATGATGATAGTTTTGTTCATGATG
>JBDUDE010000285.1:0-1700 GCA_040003105.1 Mucilaginibacter sp.
GCCCCATAACTGCGATTACCTGGTTCTTTTCAATCCCGATGCTAACATCTTTAACAACGTGATTATCGCCAAACCAGGCATTAAATTTTGATGCACTTACAACTGTATGTTCCATTTTCTTGTAATCAGTTTTGTAGTTATATTTAGTATTAAAACAAACATTAATAGTATGAACGATGCGCCCCAGGCCAGGTTGTGCCAATCGTCATATGGGCTGGTAGCGTAAGTGTATATTACGTGCGGCAAGCTTTCCATGGGCTTTGTAACCGCGTATGACAAATACGTGTTGCCCAGTGCGGTAAACAGCAGCGGTGCAGTTTCGCCAATTATACGCGCTACGGACAGCATTATGCCCGACAATATGCCCGCAAAACCACAAGGTACGATAACTTTTATTATTACCCGGTGATAAGGTACGCCTAAGGATAACGCAGCCTCTTTTAACGATGGCGGCAATAACCGTAAAGTCTGCTCGGTCGACCGGATTACTATGGGCAGCATCATAATTGCAAGCGCACAGCTACCCGCAATGGCGCTAAACGAGCCAAGCGGTTTTACTATCCACAGGTAAACTACTATGCCTATCACAATTGATGGTACGCCCTGCAAAACGTCAACGCACAGGCCGCTCCAGTAAGCCAGTTTGGTATGCGGGTTTTCGCTTAAATAAATTCCGGTAAGTATACCTACCGGTATAGATACTACTGATGCCATACCAACCATCAATAAACTACCCACCAGCGCGTTGGCAATACCACCACCTGGTTCGCCTACGGGCGTTGGCACATGGGTTAAAAAGTGCCAGTTAACTTGTGTAACCCCCTGCTTTATTATATAAAGCAACACAACAATAAGGGGCAGCGTAATTAAAAAGGCTAAAAAAACTATCAGCCCTTTAAACAACATGCTTTTGGTGTTTCTTATTCCTATTCGTGCATCCATAAGATTAGTTGTTAGTAAACCTGGTGATTATACGTTTACCAATAAGGTTAATAATCACGGTAACAAAAAACAGCACCAGGCCAAGCTCAACAAGTGCCGAAAGATACTGCTCGTGATCGGCCTCGGTAAATTCGTTGGCTATAACGCTGGCCATGGTATTGCTCGGGCCAAAAATTAAATCCTTAAAGTTATGCGCCAGCGTTGGGGTATTACCAATAAGCATGGTAACCGCCATGGTTTCGCCAAGTGCGCGGCCTAATGACAGCAGCACCCCTGCAAACAAACCTGTGCGGGTATAAGGCATCACCACGCTGCGGATAACCTCGAAACGCGTTGCGCCCAGCGCATAAGCCCCTTCCTTTAATGCCGAAGGCACCATGCGGATAAGCGTAATGCCCAGCGAGGCCGCGTAAGGTATTATCATTACCGCTAATACTAATGATGCGGTTAACACACCTATACCGTAAGGCGCAACCCCTATTTTCATCTCAATCTGCCTGATTACCGGTACCAGTACAAACAATCCCCAAAAACCGTAAATGATTGATGGAACAGCTGCAATAAGCTCGATGGAATTTTTCAACAGGTTGGATAGCCAGCCTTTAGGATTATACTCGCCCAGGTAAATTGATACCGCGTACGAAAATGGTATGGACAGAATAAGGGCGATAAATGACGTTAACAGCGTGCCGATTAAAAAAGGATATGCCCCGTATATGTTTTGTACAGGGTCCCACACCTTGCTCCATAAATACCCG
>JBDUDE010000427.1:0-1696 GCA_040003105.1 Mucilaginibacter sp.
TGCTTCTTAGAGGTGGTGCCGTAACCTACCACCACCACATCGTTAAGTGTTGTTTGGCTTTCGGTGAGCGTTATATCAATGCGGGCAGCATCACCTACCGTTGCATCAAACGGTTGAAAGCCGATAAAACGGACCTGCAGTACACTTCCTTTACCGGCGCTTATGGAAAAACTTCCGTCGGCCGATGTCGCAGTTGTATTTTTAGTGCCCTTCACCTGTATGGTTACGCCCGGCAGCGGGCTTCCCTTTACGTCCTTTACGGTTCCTTTAACAATGCTGGTTTGCGCCCCGGCATTGCTAAAACAAAAGAGCAGCAGCAAGAAACCAAACAGGTATCTTGCAATAAATAGTTTTTGTCTAATTGTTATCATATTGTTTAATTAAAGTTGGTTTCTTTTTAGGTTACTTTGATTTTCAATCAATCGTTATTAATAGCTGTTACATAAACAATTAATCAATGTTTTTAACCCTGATTAATTACAGGCAAGAAGGTTTACAAATGCGCTTTAGGTTGAAAAAAGCATTATTTAAAACTCACACCCCTATGATATTTAACTTATTAAGTGTCTAAAAGTGATTAAATAAAAATTCGCTTTTTTCAAATCGGGGGTATTTATTTACGTAAACGTTTACGGAATAATAGTATATTACACACTAATAAGCCAATTAAACTATTGTGAAAAATGGGAGAAATCAACATAAAAAAGCTTGCCTGTGCACTGAATTTGTCAGCGGCAACTGTTTCAAGAGCTCTCCGCGACAGTCACGAGATTAGCAGTGAAACCAAGGCCAGGGTAATCGAAATGGCCAAAAAACTTAACTACGAACCCAATCCATCTGCCAGCAACCTGCGCGGGCAAAAAAGTAAAACAATTGCAGTAATTGTCCCCGAAATTGCCAATAACTTTTTTTCGCTCGCTATTAACGGCATTGAAGATGTGGCGCGTAAGCGGGACTATCACGTATTGATTTATCAAACGCACGAGAGCAGCGAAATTGAAACATCCTTTTTGATGCGGCTTTTAAGCGGCCGCGTCGACGGAATTTTAATATCACTGGCTTGCGAAACCGTTGATAAAGAACATATTAAGAAGGTAAGCGACCAACTGCCCGTGGTTTTTTTTGATAGGGTGCATGACGACATTGAGGGGGTAAAAATTGCAACTGACGATTATGAAAGCGCCTATAATGGGGTGCAGCACCTTGTTGAAAACGGCTGCAAAAAAATCGGCTATTTATTAGCCCTTAACACGTTATCGACCGGTAAAAAACGGCTGCAGGGTTACCTTGATGCATTAAGAGACAATAACCTTCCGGATGATAAGGAACTGATTATTGAAAGTGGTGCAAACAGTGATGAAAACTACGCGCTTATTAAAAATTTCATCGCGGAACAAAAGCCCGATGGTATATTATCCTCCATTGAGGACCTGGCCATGCCCTGTTACTATGCCTGTAAGGAACTGGGATTAAATATACCTAATGATTTAAAACTCATCAGCTTTTCAAACCTTGCCCACGCCGAACTGCTTAACCCGTCGCTTACTACCATTAACCAGCCCGCCTTTGAAATAGGCGTCGAAGCGGCAGGCATCTTATTTAAAATATTTAATAAACGGTGGTATGAGCCAAACGAAACTATTATATTGAAATCCAACCTGATAAAAAGGGAATCGACAAGGGGTAACTTTTGAAA
>JBDUDE010000387.1:0-1694 GCA_040003105.1 Mucilaginibacter sp.
CAATTTAATGAAATCAACCCCTCAGCAATTAAAAGTACTCTCCATTGATATTGGAGGCTCGCACATTAAAGGAACTATCCTTAACGCACAAGGCGAATTGCAAAAAAAGTACGAAAAAATACCGACGCCCGTACCCGCAAGCCCCGAAAGTGTGATAAACGCTATTAAAACCCTGGTAAAGGATTTTCCAGAATTTAACAGGATCTCTGTAGGTTTCCCCGGCTATGTACGCGATGGCGTTATCAAAACAGCTCCAAATCTCAGCAACGAGCTTTGGAAGGACTTTGATTTAGCCGCAAAGCTGAAACAGGAACTTGGTCATGATGCGCGGGTAGTTAACGATGCAGATATGCAGGGACTCGGCGTGGTTAGCGGTAAAGGCCTGGAGTTAGTTATTACGCTCGGGACAGGCTTCGGCACAGCGTTGCTGCTTAATGGCAACCTGTTACCTCACCTTGAGTTTGCCCACCAGCCGGTAGGTAAATCAAAATCGTACGATAAATATATCGGCGATATTGCCCGCGAAAGCGAAGGCGACAAAAAATGGAACAAGCGGATGCAAAAGGTTTTCGTTACGTTAAAAACGGTTTTTAACTACGACTTCCTGTACATCGGTGGCGGCAATTCCGACATACTTACCTTTAAGCTTGATGATAACATGAAAGTCGTTTCAAACGCCGATGGTATTAAAGGCGGCGCCAGGCTGTGGACGAATGACGATGCGCCCGAAACTATTGAACCGGTTAAAATAAAAAAGAAATAAAACCAATACACTATAATGAGCTCGAACACACAAGACATAGAAACCCTTGGAATTAATACCGCCCGGATATTGGCGGCAGACGCAGTACAAAAAGCAAATTCCGGCCACCCCGGCACCCCCATGGCACTTGCCCCAATGGCACACGTGCTTTGGACAAAGGCAATGACCTACAACGCTAAAAATCCCGAGTGGGCAAACCGTGACAGGTTCATTTTATCGGCAGGCCATGCCTGTATGCTGCAATATTCCTTTTTATATCTTACCGGGTATGATTTATCTCTTGACGACATAAAGAATTTCCGCCAGATGAACAGCAAAACTGCGGGTCACCCGGAATACGGTTTGTGCCCCGGAATTGAAGTTACCACTGGTCCGCTGGGACAGGGTTTTGCTAACGCCATAGGTTTCGCTATTGGCCAGAAACATTTGGCTGCCCGTTACAATAAGCCGGGTTTTGACCTTTTCAATTACAAAATATATGTCATCTGCAGCGACGGCGACATGATGGAAGGTGTTACTTCCGAAGCGGCATCGATAGCAGGTCACCTGGAATTAGGCAACCTGATTTTCTTATACGATAATAACCACATTTCGATTGAAGGCAGTACCGACATTGCATTTAACGAAGATGTTAGCGCACGTTTCAGGGCTTATGGCTGGCACGTACAGGATTTACCGGATGTTAATGACACACATGCACTTGAGTTGGCGCTTGTAAACGCCAAGGCCGAGTCACAAAAACCTTCATTAGTTAACGTACGCTCACTGATAGCTTATGGCAGCCCTAATAAATCCGGCACAGCCGGTTCACACGGTTCGCCGCTTGGCCCGGATGAAATAAAGCTGGTGAAAAACTTCTTCGGTTTCGATCCTGAAAAATCATTTGAAGTAGCTGACGAGGTGTTAGATTTCTACCACAAAGCCGGCTCAA
>JBDUDE010000872.1:0-5618 GCA_040003105.1 Mucilaginibacter sp.
TCAGCAATGTGCAGTTTTTAAAGGATGTGCAGGAGCAGCAATCGCACCGCCGTAATTTAAAGGAGCGGCTAATACTGGCGTCAAGGCTATTGGCTTTAATATTCCTGGTGCTGGCATTTGCCCGGCCATTTATCCCCGGAAAAAATGCAGCCAATGCAGGCAAACAGCAGGCGGTAAGTATTTTTGTTGATAACTCATACTCCATGCAAACCCTTAACCGAGAGGGCACATTGCTTGATGAGGCCAAACATCGCGCTAAGGAAATAGCATCGGCCTACAGTATAAACGATAGCTTCCAGTTGCTTACCCAGGATTTTGAGGGCAAGCACCAGCGCTTATTAAGCCGCGATGAGTTTGATGACGCAGTGGATGCTGTGAAAATTAGTCCGCAGAGCCGCAGCCTGCAGCAGATAATCAGCAGGCAGCAAAGTTTGCTTGATATGCACCGTGGCGGCATCCGTTCAATTTATATCGTGTCGGATTTTCAAAAAAACATAGCCCCGGCGCAGGCTGTTAAGGCCGACACAGGTTTACGCATAACAATGGTACAGCTCAAGGCCAGCACCCTGCCGAATGTTGCAGTTGATTCGGTTGCTTTGTTAAGCGCCATACACCGCCCCGGCGAAAGCGAAAAGCTTGTGGTCAGGCTGCATAATTACGCTGATAAATCTGCTGAAAAAGTACCGCTTAAGCTGGTGATAAACGGCGAACAAAAGGCCCTGGGCAGCTATACGGTGAATGCACGTTCGGTACAATATGACACACTTACATTTTCGGGACTGAAGCCCGGCTGGCAGCGTGCCGAAATAACCCTACAGGACAACCCCGTAACTTTTGATAACCAGTTTTACTTTGCCTTTAACGCGGCACAACAAATGCCGGTATTGTTAATTGATGGCGGAACAGCAAACCCATATTTAAAGGCGGTATTTGCGGCTGACCCATTTTTTGCTGCCAAACGTGTGCCTGACGGTAATGTTGACTACGCAGCACTAAATACCTACCCATTAATTATTTTAAGCGACGTGGATGCCATTTCAACCGGGCTTTCGCAGCAATTAAAAAGCTATGTGAGCAAAGGTGGCACATTGGTTGTTTTCCCATCGGTTAATGCCGATGTTGCCAGCTACCAGTCGTTGCTGCAACCCTTAAATGCCGCCTATCCGCAGAAAATAACTACCGAGCAAACAAAAGTAACCGCAATTAACCAGCAGAGCCAGGTTTTTAAAAGCATTTTCGAAAGCTTCCCGCAAAACCCCGATTTACCGCTGGTGAAAAAATATTACGAGCTAAGCTCATCAACCGGCAACCGTGCAGAAACCTTGATGGGTATGCCGGGCAATAAAGTTTTTTGGGCTGGCTACACAAGTGGCAAAGGCAAAGTATTCCTTTCTGCGGTGCCGCTCAACGAAGATTTTAGCAACCTGCCCCGCCATGCGCTGTTTGTGCCGGTAATGTTCAGAATAGCGCTGTTAAGCGGGCATGACCAGTCGCTGTTTTATACACTTGGCAAGGATGAAAACATTGAAACCCTGCCGGTACTAACCAACGAGAAGCAATTGCTTAAACTGGTTAAAGGTACCCAAAGCATTATCCCGGATACCAAACAGGAGGAGGGAAGCACATTAATATATGTTGCCGACCAACTGCATGAAACGGGTATTTACGATTTAAAAAAGGTTGACAGTACAGTTGCCGTGCTTGCATTTAATGATAACCGGAGCGAGTCGGATTTGAGCTATTTAACTAATGCCCAAATGGCGATTGCCGTGCCGCAGGTTGCCGAAATAATGGAGAGCGGCAAAGGCTCGTTAAAGGGGAATGTAACTGAGACAAATTTCGGCTTACAATTATGGAAACTTTGTATAATTTTGGCATTAATTTTCCTGGCTGCCGAAATACTGCTGATTAGGTTTTATAAAACCACCTATCGCAACGTAGAGCAACAGGTTTAAATGGATAAAAAACCCACCATTAAAGCATAATAAATGAATTTGCTTATTAAGTCCGCTACCGTTATCGACCCGAATTCACCCTATAACCAGCAGGTTGTTGATATTTTAATTGAGAAAGGGATTATTACTAAGATAGCCCCCGGACTTGAAGCCGATGCGGAATTAATTGAAGCAGAAGGATTATTCGTATCTCCGGGTTTTTTTGATTTGAATTGCAATATTGGGGAACTGGGGCTCGAAACAAAGGAAGATTTAAAAACCGGAACTGCCGCCGCTGTAGCAGGTGGTTTTACAGGTGTGGCCTTAATGCCAAACACCATTCCCCCCGTACATTCAAAAGCAGAGATTGAATATTTAATGAACCGGGCCAAAAGACACCTGGTTGATGTATATCCACTTGGTGCAATATCGCACAAGCGCGAAGGTAAGGACCTTGCCGAAATGTACGATATGTTTTTAAGCGGCGCCAAAGCATTTACTGATGGCAACCGCCCGGTACAGGATGCAGGGTTGATGGAGCGTGCTTTATTATACGCACAGGGTTTTGATGCGCTGATATTGTCGTACCCGGAAGACACCGCTATTGCAGGCAAGGCGAAGGTGAACGAAGGGGAGATAAGCACTTTATTAGGTATGAAAGGTATTCCGCCGCTGGCCGAAGAGCTAATGATAGCGCGCGACCTTTACCTGGCTGAATATACAGGCTCCAGAATACATTTTAGCACTATATCAACCACCCGCTCTGTCGAGTTAATAAGGGAGGCCAAGCGCAAAGGCCTCGAAGTAACCTGCGATGTGGCAGCACACCATTTAGTGCTAACAGATGAAGCGCTGATGGGCTTTGACAGCCTTTATAAAGTTAAACCACCGCTTCGTACCCGCGATGACGTAAACGCGTTGTTAAAAGGGCTTAAAGACGGCACCATTGATGCCATAGTTTCGCAACATACACCGCACGAAGTAGAGTTTAAAGATGTAGAGTTTGAGGTAGCCGAATTTGGTATAATAGGTTTGCAAACCGCGTTTGCCCTGGCGTTAAAAGCCGGATTGGATATCGAACTTATTATTGAGAAACTTGCTATTGCCCCACGTGAGATATTAAACGTTGAAATACCATCCATCGCCGAAGGCAATGATGCCAACCTGGTGCTGTTTGACATGGACGAAGAGTGGGAGTATAATAAAACTAACAATAAATCAAAATCATATAATTCGCCTTTTTTAGGGCAGAACTTAAAAGGGAAAGTGTTGTTGACCACTAATAACAATCACTTTTATAAACAATAGAAACATGACAGACCCAAAAGTAGCATCAGCCATTAAGGCCGCCCTAACTGCTTTCTCCAAATACAGCAGCTTCGACGCCACGCCATTTACCAGTGTTATTGGTGAAGTTTTCGATGCTGAAGAAGACTTCATGAGCAAGGTGGCCATGCTTGACGAGGTATTTGACGACTACCCGCAACTGGAAGTTTTGCGCGAGGTGTTTTTTGACTTGTTGCTGGTTAACTTCTTCAGCGCCGACGTTAAAAAGCTTGAAGAAGATTACCTGGATACCCCCGAGTGGGAGGCCATTGAAGAGGAAACCCTTGACCGTGGCACCGAGCTTTTAAACCTGCTGCTTTATTTAAATGAATGCGAGGATGAGGACATTGAGCCGGGCCTTGAGGACTACTTAAAAGAGTTTCTATTGGTTGATGAAGACGAGTTCCAGGACGAATACCGCATTTACGAACCTGTTATTGCCCATCAGGTGTTGATGGAAAGTCCTGTTGCTGAGATAGCCAAAGTGGCCACCAAGTTGCCGGATGACTCGGAGTTAAAAGAGTTGTTTTACCCCATTATGTGTTTTTTTCATAATACCGAACCAACGGAACAAACGAAAAACAGCATAGCCGCCAGTGCTATTGAAGTAGAGTTTGATATGGCTGTTTTAGAGATACTTATTAGCTTTAAATAGCTGTAACCAATTGTATAATGGATTCTATTGAACGACAGATAAAAATCATATTTCTTAAGTACGGCATTATACTTGGCGTTATTTTTTTAGCACTAACCATATTTTCTTATTACTTTATAACGCAAATTACAGGTTCGCCTGTAATGTTTGTGGGCGGGCCCATTATTTTGCGGTTGTTTATCCCGATTTTTTTAACCGCATGGTTGTGCTTTAAGGGGCGTGCTTTAATAGGCGGTTACTGGACGTTTAAACAGGCAACCACCGGTATTTTCGTAATGTTCCTGCTTGCCTTTGCAATACAATTTGTTGGCAAGGATTTACTGTTCGATAAGGTTATTGCGCCGGATAATATTCAGAAAACGCAAACGGCTGCTATCAAATTTAAATCCGTTATATTGAAACAAAAAGGCGAGACCCCGCAAAACATTGCCAGGGATAATGCTGAAATGAAAAAAGATTTTGTCCAGCAGGATGGTGGCATAGGCGGCGTTATCCAGGGATTGATTATTTCAATTCTGTTTATATTTATTTTGGCGCTGGTATTTGGCGCCTTGTTTAAGCGAGACCCGCCTGGGATGGTTTCCAGTGCATAAATATTGCAAAAAAGCAAGGTCTCCCCGGATCTTGCTTTTTTTATTCTCTAAACTTTTAAATTAATTATCTACTTTTATTTAACTCTAAAATAAATAACAATGGAAACAAACAAACCGTCACAGTCATCAGTGGCATTCAAGTGGGCTATTTTTTCTTTTCTAACCAGTATTATTATTACGTATGGTTTTGAGTTTGCGGGAGTCAGCCAGACAAGTCCTTTAAAATACTTGGGACTTATTCCTTACATCGCGTTTCTTTTCCTGGCTCAAAAGGAGTATCGCGATAAAATAGGTGGATTTATGACTTATGGACAAGGTTTTATGACGGGTTTTCTATTCGCGATATACAGCGGAATTTTTTCGGCGGTGTTCATATTTATTTACTACAAGTTTTTAAGCCCGGCTGTTTATGAAGAATTGTTAAAAGGCATGAGAGATCAGATGATAAGTAAAGGAACGCCCGAAGAGACGGTTGACTCGGTCCTCGGCATTACTGGCAGCATAACGTTTTTAACCATTGCAACGTTAATTGGCGGCATTATCTCGGGCACTATTATTTCTTTAATCGGCGCAGCAATCTTTAAAAAGGAGCGTTCGGTATTAGATATTGAACAAAGCAATAATTATTCAGACCCGGCAGTTTAAGCCGGAATTATTTATAAGCAAAACAGGCCGCTTCAATCGGAGCGGCCTGTTTTGCTTACTGCAAGCGTTGTAGTTTACTTCTTCATCACCTGTCTCATAATATCATTGCCAAACACAAATACCATCAGCGTTATCAATAGTACAAAGCCAACTATTTGGGCACGCTCCAGGAACTTATCGCTTAATGGTTTGCCCTTAATCATTTCAATCACCAGGAATACGGCGTGGCCACCGTCAAGCGCCGGGATTGGCAGCAGGTTGGTTAACGCCAAAACCATCGATAAAAAGCCCACCAGGCTCCAGAAACGAATCCAATCGATATGCGTACCGAACATGGTTGCAATAGCTACGGGACCGCTAACGGCCTTGTTTAATTTAACTTCGCCTGTAATCATTTTACCTATGCCCTTTGCATTATCGGTAAACGTACCCCAGGCTTTGGTAGCGCCAACAGGCAGCGAGCCA
>JBDUDE010000739.1:0-1692 GCA_040003105.1 Mucilaginibacter sp.
CCTATTGGTAATCCGTTACCGTCGTTTACGGTTGTTCCCGGGTCTGTTGCTGATGTATCAACATTGGCAGGATAAATAGGTGGATCCAGTTTGCAGCCGGCAAGACTGCCAATAAAAAATAGAGCGATAAAAATTTTGTAGTAGAGTTTTTTCATGCGGATTTGTATATGTTGCAAGTTAAGCGTTGGTTAATATGATACGTAATTACAAGCCGCCGGGTTACATTATAATTAATTAGTTACAATCGCCATCCGGGGTGCATGATTCACCTTCAACGGTTTCAAATTTTGGCTTCGGGTTTTCCTGTTGCCAGTCGGCATAGGCTTTTTGCAAGGTTTGTTCAAATACCGGTACGGCCTGTGCGCCGGACACCGCGTACTTATTATTCAGCACAAAAAATGGTACGCCCTGTATACCCAGGTGCTGCGCGGTTTCAATGTCGTGCTTTACGTCAGCAGCGTAGGCGTTGCTCTCCAATACTTGCTTTACGTCAGCAGCATCAAGTCCGATTTGTTCGCCTAATTCAATTAGTGTGTCGTTATCGTCAATGTTTTTACTGTCGGTAAAATAGGCCTTAAATAAAGCTTCTTCGGCAGCAATTCCGAGGCCATGGTTTTTTGCAAAGTGGCTAAACCGGTGGGCTTTAAAACTATTGGCAACAATGGCTTTATCCAGGTTGTAAGTTAAGCCTGCTTCGGCGGCCATTTTGGTAACATGGTCGTTCATTTGCTGGGCATGGTCAATTGTCCAGCCTTTTTTATCCGCCAGGTATTGGTTGATATTGATGGCAGGGTCGGTCTCCAAATCGGGGTTAAGCTGGAAGCTTTTCCACTCAATTTCTATGGCATCCTTGTGCTCAAATTGCTGTAAGGCATCCTCAAACCTGCGTTTGCCGATGTAGCAAAACGGGCACATCACATCGCTCCAAATTTCAACTTTCATAACATTCACCTTTTATGCAAAGTTAATTTACTACCTTAACATCCCCGTAAGGGCAAAGTAAAATTTACAGCATTCTAATTTCTTGTATGAAATCAATCATTAAATATTTTTTTGTCGCAATATTATTAGTTCCAGCCTTTACAGCTGTCGCCCAGCAAAAAGCACCTGTTACAAGCGGTAATTTATACAGCGCAGGTTATGCATCTGCATTTATAGGGGGATTGTATGATGCCTGGTATCCATACAAAAAGCTCCATCAGCATGGCAATTTTGGCCTGGGTGCACCGGCCAAACTTGATGGCGAATTGATGATGTTGAATGGCAAACTTTATAAAACTGAGTACACTGGTAAAACGGTCGCGATTGATGATGCCGGTGAAACGCCTTATGCAGTGGTGTGCTTTTTTCATGCAGCCAAAGTTTATAAGCCTGCCGGGGAGTTAAACAAAGCCGCACTTTTTAAATATCTGGATAGCGTGCTCACCAATCAAAACGGCATTTATGCCATACATGTAACCGGCAAGTTTAAATATGTAAAAACCCGTGCTTTTGAGCCAGTGCAGCAAAAGCCCTATGTGCCGCTTGCGGCCATGCTTAATAAGCAGCATTTTTTTGAATTTAATACGATAAAAGGAGATTTGATAGGTTATAAGCTCCCGCTTTACATGGAGGGTGCCCATATTACCGGTTATCATTTCCATTTTTTGTCGGCCGATAGTTCGTAGCACTCGTACGAATCACCAAAAAGCA
>JBDUDE010000511.1:0-1692 GCA_040003105.1 Mucilaginibacter sp.
TCTAGTCCGCCGTAGCCGCCAAAAAGGTCGGATGTGATATCGAGGGCTACCTGGCGGGCTACCTGTGGTGCAGTTAGTGCCGGGCCCGAAGCCGTGACATCTGATTTTTTACAGGCCGAATAAATAACTGCCATGCCTGCGAGCAGCATAATTGAAAGTAAAGCTTTTAATTTCATTTTGGATTTAAAATTGTGATAAAATAAAGGTTGACCTTTTGTGCTATAAAAGTCGGCAAAAAAATTTCTTTAAACCATATCGACTTATAACTTTTTTGTCAACAACTCCATTTAAACAAAAATGCCGCCATCATTGGAATACACATACTGCTGCATTGTCAAAATAAAAGGGCCTCGGGAAATGGGCAATATTTTCCATTCCCATTGCCCACTTCTGCATTTAATATTAAATGGCATAAAAAAAGCCCTCCCCGTTTTAGAGGAAGGGCTTCAATATATTTTTGATTAATGCTGATTAAACCGGGGTTACATCACCGGTTAACAAATCAATAAGATAAACTTTGCTGAGGAAAGTTAATTTAGCTTTATGGTTACCCAGGAACTTGATGGTACCGCTGTAATCCCATGCACCTGTGCTGGTTTCGCCAACTGATTCGAAAGTTGCGCTACCGTCAACAATATCATAATTGTCGGCTGCATGAACCTGGGCATCAATAAAGTGAAATATGTTATGTACTGATGATGAGCTTTTTGGTTTTTTTGTATAGCTAAAATCTACATATGATTTTAAACGGCCATTTAAAGTAAAGTTTGAATTGTCAACGTTTAAACCGCGTACTTTAAAATCCTGCACAAGCGCAAAGAAGAAATCATAACCCGGGCCTTTGCCTGTTGTAGATAGTGAATCGTATAAGTTGTAGCCAGTAGTTCTCTGGTTGTCGCAAAGAAAGAAGTAATTTACAGTACCTACAGTATGTGATTTAATACTGTCACCCTGGTTAAACTTAACGTCAAGGCTGTTATCAATATAAAAGCCGCAGCCTATAGACTGAGTTTTTAGTTTAGGCGAAGCAGCAGCAATTGCTGATGAAGCACCTACACCATCTTTAATACTGGCGCCACCGTAGGCACCTGATAATGATTGTACAAGATTTTTTGCGATAGCTGCACCAATTGCGTCGGTAGTATTGGTAGCGGCCGGTTTATTTTCGGTTTTTTTACAAGCCGAGTAAAATAATGCAACCGCCATTAGCAATGGCAATGCTTTGCGTAGATTTAGTTTCATACCCGTTTCGGTTTTAGATTTGTGGTAATAATTTATCGAAATAAAAATAATCATAAAGCAGTGATATGTATAAATTATCTTGAAAAAAAGCCATACAATACTTAATAATTATAACATTTAACCGATAGGTAACTATTGTTCTACCATTGGGCAATCCATTGAAAAAGTGGGCAGTAGTTGAGTGGGCGGTTCGCATTGAAACCGGTATAAAATGCGGGGGTACAAGATTACACTATAACTTAAAACACTGATAATCAACACAAAATAAGCATACATATATAAACAACTGATGCCCTGTTCAAAAACGCTAAGTTTGTGGTATGAGTAGCATCTACAGCTTTAAACAGGTAAACCACTTACTGGCCTGCGCCGGCCAACCAACCGAAACGCAGTTAAAGCAACTGGCTGATGAAAAGTACGAGGTAATCATAAACCTGGCGATGCCAACCG
>JBDUDE010000657.1:0-1690 GCA_040003105.1 Mucilaginibacter sp.
CGACGAGGTTGCCGCGCTCGTACCTCGCTCGCAATGACAAAGTTTTTTAATGTATGCAAACCAGCCGGGCGCATAAGGCATAACGACGAGGTTGCCGCGCTCGTACCTCGCTCGCAATGACATGGTGTTTTAGGTCCCCCTCTTTTCACCGACACTTTTTCCCTCCTTACCGATTTCTGTTAACACCTCGCCAACATTCCGTTGTCATCGCCTTAATACTGCCGTAATATTGGGTAAGATTTAAAACTAGAAACAATGGAAACTAACATAAATAACCCCGTTAAGCATAATGGCAAAACAATGGCCGGGATAATCATTGTCATTATTGGTGGTTTATTACTCATCGACCAGATGAACCTGTTCTTCGTTCCGGATTGGCTGATTAGCTGGCCCATGGCTATAATAGCTTACGGTTTGTATATGGGCGCCAAGTATAATTTCAAAAAAGCAATTTGGGTGTGGCTGATAGTATTTGGTACGGCCTGTTTGCTAACCGATAACATTAATGATGCCGACCGGGTTGTATGGCCGATGGCCATAATTGGCGTAGGCGCATGGATGGTGATGAAACACAGCAGGCATGCTGATGACCAATACCACGAGCCAACTTATAAAGCTTAATTTAAAGATTTTTCATAGCGGTTGAGAGCTGCTCCGGGTGACTGGGGTGGCTTTCTTTATTTACTATAAATTATTATTAATTTGTGCCGCAGATATTAATCCCCTGTATGAATCGAAATTTACGTTTAATTATCTTCCTGGTACTGATTTCGTTATCAGCAAAATTATCATCGGCACAAAACAAAATAGTTGTTTTTCAGTCGGATTTTGGTTTAAAAGACGGCGCTGTATCGGCCATGAAAGGCGTGGCTATGGGTGTCTCGCCTGATTTAAAGCTGTTCGACCTTACGCACGAAATTCCCGCTTACAACATCTGGGAAGCAGCCTACAGGCTGGAGCAAACGGTAAGGTACTGGCCGGCCGGGACGGTTTTTGTTTCGGTAGTTGACCCCGGGGTTGGTACCGCGCGTAAATCGGTGGTCTTAAAAACAAAAACCGGTCATTACATAGTAACTCCCGATAACGGTACTTTAACGCTGGTGGCACAATCATTAGGTATTGCCGAAGTACGAGAGATTAACGAAGCTGTAAACCGCCGTAAGGATTCACAAAAGTCATATACTTTTCATGGGCGCGATGTATACGCTTTTACCGGTGCGCGGCTGGCTGCGGGGGTTATCAATTACGCGCAGGTTGGCCCGGTATTACCTGCAAAAGTGGTGAGCATCCCTTACCAGCAAGCGGTAATAAATGGTAAAATTATTAAGGGTGATATCCCGGTGCTCGATGTGCAATATGGCAACGTTTGGACAAACATTCCGGGCACATTATTTAACAAGTTAAACCCCAAATATGGTGATATTTTGCATGTAACCATTTACAATAAAGGTAAGCAGGTTTATAAAGGCGATATGCCCTACAGCCAGACCTTTGGCGAGGTGAAAGAAGGCAAAAATCTGGCTTATATCAACAGCCTTTTGCAGCTTTCGTTCGCCATAAATATGGGTGATTTTGCGAAGGTTTACCACATTAAAAGCGGGGCCGACTGGAGTGTTGAAGTGAAGGTAAATTGAGCGTGATTTTACCCCCTCCGTCTCCTTCGTCGACACCTCCCCCTAATTTTAGGGGG
>JBDUDE010000074.1:0-1678 GCA_040003105.1 Mucilaginibacter sp.
GGAGGGCGCCAAACAATTAAAAACAGGCACGGCGCACCGCATGGTGGTACGCATGCCGGGCGGAGAAGTGCTGAACCGCTACTGGGACGACTCGGACAAACCCCGCGAAGAATCATACAAACAGGATGTAACCGCCGCTAAATTATCAAAACAAAAACCGGGAGATTTTTACAGGAACGTAAGGGCAGCGGCTGAGTCGGGATGGGACTTTAGTACCCGCTGGTTCGACGCAAGCGGTAAGCTGGCAAACATTCAAACTACCAATATTGTGCCTGTCGACCTGAACTGCTTACTCTATCACCTGGAACTTTCTATCGCCCGCACTTACCAAACACAGCGCGATGCGAAAATGTACAGCTTTTATATAAACAAAGCCACCGCACGCAAAAGGGCGATATTAAAATATTGCTGGAACCCGGGTAAAGGCTGGTTTATGGATTATAATTGGAAGGCGAAACAGCAGTCGCCGCAGCAAACGCTGGCCGGAACTTTCCCGCTTGAATTTAAAATAGCTACTAACCAACAAGCCGCTAAAATTGCGGCGGGGTTAAAAACTAAATTTTTTCATCCCGGAGGCCTGGTTACTACTTTTAACAGATCGGGCCAGCAGTGGGACAGTCCCAATGCCTGGGCGCCGCTGCAGTATATGGCAATTGATGGATTAAATAATTATAATAAAACGGCCCTTGCTGCTACGTTTGCATCGTCATGGATCAACACCAATCTTAATATTTTTAACAGCACTGGCAAACTGATGGAGAAGTATAACGTGGTTGATACCGGCATTAAAGCCGGCGGCGGCGAATACCCCTTGCAGGATGGTTTTGGCTGGACAAACGGGGTGCTGTTGAATTTGATGGATAAATATAAACCGGGTGGAACGGTTAAAAAATAAATGGCGAATTTGTTCGACCTTAAAGAAAATTGGTTCAAAAACATATTTTCAATATTTATTGAAAGTTTAAAAATAGTATTTATATTTGTTCATCAAAATATATCAGCATTGGCCGCTGATATATTTTTTAACAATAAATTTCATTAAATACTGAAAATATGAAAACCTTAGAAAATCACCTAATCCTCTTCGACAGCGAATGCCCCATGTGTAATGCCTATACCAATGCATTTGTAAAAACCGGCATGCTGGGCGCCAATGGGCGGGCAGCCTATCAAAACGGCATGGACAACGTCTGTCCGCTGATTGATAAGCAACGCGCCGTTAATGAAATTGCTTTGGTAAATATTGAAAACGGCGAAGTAACTTATGGCGTAAAAAGCATCTTTAAAATATTGGCCAATACCTGGCCCCTGTTTGCACCCTTGTTTGCCTTTAAGCCCTTTGTTTGGCTCATGAGCAAGGTTTATGCTTTTATATCATACAACCGCAGGGTAATTATCCCCGCCGGGCATAATGCACTTGACTTTGCCTATCAGCCTACATTTAAAAAACACTATCGTATAGCCTATTTATTGTTCACCTGGTTTTTCACCGGGCTGATACTTACCAATTATGCACGTTTGCTGGCACCGGCAATACCCGCAGGCGGCACATACCGTGAATACTTTATTTGCGGCGGACAAATAATTTACCAGGGCATCATCGTCAGGTTTTATCAAAAGCGCAGCTTTTGGAGCTACCTGGGCAATATGATGACCATCTCTTTCGCCGGCAGTTTGT
>JBDUDE010000266.1:0-1678 GCA_040003105.1 Mucilaginibacter sp.
TTAAACTAAGATTTACAGGATTGGTTAGATTATTGGATTTTTTGAAATACGATTAAAAATCCCGCAATCTTTTAATCCTAAAAATCTTAGTTTATCTTTACCGCCGATGGCAAATACACCCTTTTTGCAGGCGGTTTCGGTAAGCAAGGTATATCCGGGAGCACAAAACTCGGGAATCAATAAAATAGATTTAACCATAAATCAAGGGCTGATAACCGCTATTATTGGCGAAAGCGGCAGCGGTAAAAGCACGCTATTAAAATTATTATATGGCTTATTGTCGCCGGACAGCGGCACAGTGAAATTTAAAGGTGAACGCATCTGGGGCCCTGAAGAAAAGCTGATACCCGGCCACGATGCCATGAAAATGGTTACCCAGCAATCCGACGACCTTAACCTGTTTGCAAAGGTGCGCGACAACGTAGCCATTATGCTGCCCAGCACCGACCTTAAGGCCAAGCAGCACAAAACCGAACAAATGCTCACCCAGCTAAAAATGACGCGCATTGCCGATAAAAGGGTAGCCGACCTTAGCGGTGGCGAGAAGCAGCGGGTAGCAATAGCCCGCGCCTTGATAACCAGCCCGGATGTGCTTCTATTAGACGAACCCTTTAACCAGGTTGACACCTCTTTCCGCGAGGGCTTGCAGCAGGACATCAGGCGGATAGTAAAGGAAACAGGGCTAACGGTCATCATTGTATCGCATGACCCTGCCGAAGTACTTTCAATGGCCGATGAATTGATTGTGCTGAAAGATGGCAACATCCTCGAATCGGGAAACCCAAAAGAAATGTACCAGGCCCCGAAAAACTTATATACCGCACAATTGCTAACCAACTGTACGGTATTAACCGCCGCCGAAGCCAAAATTTGCGGCTTAAAAACAAAATCAGACCACGTGGTCATCTACCCCGAATGGGTTGAAACCGTAAAAACATGGACAAACAACGACTGGGAAGTTACGCAGGTGCTGTTTAAAGGCTGCTATGAGGACCTAATACTGGAGTACAATGGCGTAACCATCCGTGTGCTAAACGACCAATTCGGCAAATATACCGAAGGTAACAAAGTTAATTTGAAGCTGAACAAGTGGCTGGAGTATTAAGCGGAGGTGCAGATGTTAGGCTTTCGATGGTATTTAACGTTTAAACCCATTGCTATCTTCGGAGTTTTCCTTTAGTAACGTTTTTACCGCGACGAACTTGTAACAAACCATACTCCCGTGCGTCAAACCACTTACAAACAAAACCTTTTGCTATGAAATGGAAGCTGCCTTTTACCAAAAAAGCCACCGGCACTAAGCCCAAAAAATCAAAAACACGCGAGTGGACTGATGCGATACTATTCGCATTAATTGCGTCGACCATTATCCGCGGTTTATTGTTTTCGGCTTACGCAATCCCATCCGGCTCGATGGAAGGCTCCCTGCTCACCGGCGATTACTTGTTTGTAAGTAAAATAAGCTACGGCCCAAGGATGCCGTTTACGCCGGTTTCCGTCCCTTTTTTAGAATCGACAGTTACCCGATACAATATCAAAACCTATTGGGACGGCATCAAGCTGCCTTACTTCCGCCTGCCGGGATTAACTGAAATTAAGAAAGGCGATATCGTAGTATTCAACAAACCCGAAGAAGCCGACCCAAGCTATGACAGGCCTGTGGACGCGCGCACCAACC
>JBDUDE010000363.1:0-1677 GCA_040003105.1 Mucilaginibacter sp.
TCTACGACGACATATACGATTTAATATTTACCATTTGTTAACAGATAACCACGGACGAAAAATTAATTACCTGCGCCTCGCGGTGACAGACCGGTGCAACCTGCGTTGTTTTTACTGCATGCCCGAACAAGGCCTCAACTGGTTATCGCGCACACAGCTAATGACTTACGAGGAAATGCTGCAGACCTGCGCTTTGCTGGTTAATATGGGTATTGAAAAGATACGCATTACCGGCGGCGAACCATTTGTGCGCAAAGATATCATGAAGCTTTTAACGTCCATATCAAAACTTGATGGATTAAAAGAGTTGACGTTAACCACAAATGGTGTTTTAACGGCTCCTCATGTTACCGAATTGAAAGATATTGGGGTTAAGTCGGTAAACTTAAGTTTGGATACGTTGGATGCCGGTCGTTTCTTCAGCATAACCAAACGCGATGAATTTGCCAATGTAATGGCAACGATGGACGAATTGCTGAAGCATGATATAGAGGTAAAGATAAATGCGGTAGTAATGGATGGCAAAAATACGCAGGATATCATACCGCTGGTTGAACTGACGAGAAGTTTGCCTGTAAGCGTCCGTTTTATTGAAGAGATGCCTTTTAATGGCGATGGGCATGTATACTCGGGTATTAAATGGGATTACGTACATATTTTGAACGAAATAAAAGCCGCTTATCCGGCTATTAAGAAACTGGATGACCCGCTATATTCCACATCATACAATTACCAAATTCCGGGGCACAAGGGAAGCGTTGGTATAATTGCGGCTTATTCGCGCACATTTTGTGGTACTTGTAACCGCATCCGCATTACACCCGAGGGTGAATTGAAAACTTGTTTGTATGATAATGGGGTGCTGAATATTAAGGACCAGTTGCGTGCGGGAATTAATGAAGATAATTTAAAGGCGATGTTGTTAAACACCTTTAACACGCGGGCCAAAGATGGCTGGGAAGCGGAGCAATTACGCACGGAAAACATAGGGGTGCATGAATCAATGGCCACCATTGGTGGTTAATTACTAACATTACAATCCGGTGCTATGATAACTGTTGAAGAAGCCGAAATGATAATACAAGCACAGGCAACGGACTACGGTGCCGAAATTGTGCCCTTTGAGCTGGCCCTGGGTAGGGTACTAGCCGAAAATATAAAAGCCGACCGCGATCTGCCACCATTTAACCGGGTAACCATGGATGGCATTGCCGTTAATTACGATGCCATTGCAGCCGGGATAAGCACCTTTAAAATAAAAGCTACACAAGCCGCCGGTGATGAGCCGGTTGATATTGAAGAACATGACGAATGCGTGGAAATAATGACGGGGGCAATGGTGCCGGCATCTGCGGATACGATAATTAAATACGAAGATTTGGAGTTGCGGGCGGGTTTGGCCACGTTGGTAACGCACGAGCTAAAACGCGGGCAGAATATTCATTATAAAGGAAAAGATAAGAAGCATAACGATTTGGTGGCGGGTATTGGCCAGGTAATCACCCCGGCTTTAATAAGTATGGTAGCATCAGTCGGCGAAATCGAATTAAAGGTAAAAAAACTGCCACGTGTAGTAATTATTTCCTCTGGCGATGAATTGGTTGATGTTGACCAAACGCCATCACCCTACAAAATACGCCGGTCGAATAATTATACTGTATAAGCAGTTTTGCAGCA
>JBDUDE010000717.1:0-5556 GCA_040003105.1 Mucilaginibacter sp.
TTTAAATACGAGTTGGGTACCCATAAGCTTACGTTGGTCACAAAAAACAACCTAATAGACAAGTCGTTTAACCGTCTTAAGTTTATATTGTTAAACGGATTTTATGATAACGGCATTGTTTGGGCCGCGTCAAGAGACGGGCTGCTCAGTTACAATACTGTTACCGGCCAAACAATTAATTACCGGGGAAAAGGCGAAAACCCGGATTATTTTTTCTTTGACATCGCCCCGGCTCCAGATCATCAGATTGTTGGCGCTACCGGCAGCGGTATAAATATTTTTGATACCCAAACCAAAAAGTTTACGGTAATAAACACCATAGCCGGCTTGCACAAGCCAGGCTGCGAAAATGTTATTTGTATAGGCAACGTGGTTTGGGCAGGCACAGAAGCCGGTATATTAAACTATAATTTAAAAACACATACATCTTCACGGGCCGAGCACGAAACTTCGATGATGCAGATTTATCCCAGCTCGTCGTTTGCAGTTTTGGGTAACGAAATAATTTTCGGTTTCGGCAATGGTTACGCTTATTTTACACTTGGCTTAAAAAACAACCTTGCCCCGTCCGACCCGGTAATCGAAAAAATAGATGTGAACAATCAGCCCGTACTGTTGCAGTATCCTTCACAAAAAAATGCCGGAAATTTGACTTTTTCACATTCAAACAATTCAGTTGACATCGCATTTACCGCTTTTTTATACTCCGACCCTGACCATATTAATTTCCGTTACCGGCTTAATGGCGCCGATAGCCGGTGGCAATACGCAACCGACCAGCGCAGCGCCAACTACGCACAGCTACAGCCTGGCGATTATACATTTTTTGTGCAGTGCGGCAATAAAAACGGGGTATGGAACAGCCATCTTGCATCGTTTAGCTTCATTATTACGCCGCCATATTGGGAAACCTGGTGGTTTAGGGTATTGGTTATATTCGTGATTGCATTTGGCTTGTACCAGCTATACCGCTATAAAATAAGACACATACTGGCCATTGAACGGATACGTGAACGGATTGCTTCGGATTTTCACGACGATATTGGTTCGGCGCTAAGCAGTATTTCTATTTTTAGCGATGTGGCTGATAAGCAGTTGCAACAAAAATTGCCGCCCGAGCAAACACGCGAGGTGATAAGCCATATTTCGCACCACTCGCAGGCAATGCTCGAGGCCATGGATGATATTATTTGGGCCGTAAACCCGCAAAACGACCATTTTAATGATTTAGCGGTACGCATGCGCGAGTTTGCAATACCTCTGCTTGAAGCCCGTAACATTAATTTTGATATAGATATACAGGAAGATATCCTGGGCGCGCGTGTTAAAATGGAGGCCCGCAAAAATATCTTCATGATTTTTAAAGAGTGCGTTAACAATATCCTTAAACATGCCGATTGCACAGCTGTTAAAATAACAATAAACAGGGCGAACAACCAACTTGAATTAACCATAAACGACGACGGCAAAGGCTTTGATATCAACGCAAAAAATACACGCAACGGGCTTAAAAATATGAAAAAGCGCGCTGCCGAAATTGACGGCGTTATCCAGGTTATTTCGCAGCCGGGGAACGGGACTGTTACAAGGCTGATAGTTAATATCATATAGACGTATGATTGAATGGTGAACTAAGCAAGGTTATATTTACCCACTAATAATTTACAATTTGGACATCAGGGTTTCGGTATTTGATGATAACAATGCATTGCGTGATGGTTTGTTTTACCTTATCTCCGCTACGCCCGGTTTCACCATCGCCGGCATCTATCCTGATTGTAATAACGTGCTGGAACATTTACGCAACGACCCTACCGACGTAATATTGATGGATATTGATATGCCCGGCCTTAACGGCATTGAAGCCACAGCCCTGGTAAAGAGCCATCACCCCGAAATCAATGTGCTCATCCTGACTTCGTACGACGATAGCGTGAAAATTTTTGATGCGTTGCAATCAGGAGCTACAGGTTATTTGCTTAAAAAAACCACGCCCGCCAAAATAATGGACGCCATTACCGAAGTAAGCCAGGGCGGCGCCCCCATGAATGCCAGCATAGCCCGCAAAGTGCTTGAGTTTTTTAGTGAGAAGAAAAACATCGCCGAAAACGGCTACGACCTGTCCTCGCGCGAGAAAGATGTGCTGGGCTGCCTTGTAAAAGGCGACAGCTATAAAATGATTGCGGCCAATTGTTTTATAAGCATGGGCACGGTTTGCACGCATATCAGCAATATTTATAAAAAGCTGCATGTTAACTCAAAATCTGAAGCTGTTGCCAAAGCCATACGCGAGCATTTGGTGAACGATACTTTGTAACTGAAACCGGTTTACGCCGAATTAGTTGTTACTTTTTTGTTTAACCTCTTCCACAATTCCTGAATGTATAAGTTTGCGATAGTATTTTTTTAGCCCTTCCAAATCGGTTAGGGAGCTGCCTTTTTTTAGTTTTACATTATTTATAAGGAGCAAAGGCTTTTTCATATTGCCCAAAAAGCCGAACTGTATGGTTTCAATCGTATCCTTTCCGCCGTTTAAAACAACATTTTTTGCCAGGTAGTAATGCGCCCGGCCTGTTTCATGCTGTGAGGTATCAGGTATTATGGTAATCCCCTTCGCTTTGAGCATTTCTAAAGCTTCGTGCTCAGTTATTTTTAACCGATACGATTTGCCTATGTGGATATCACCGCCGGGTTTCATATAATAGCTAACCGGCGGCGACGTGGCCATAAAAACCACAGCAGCAGGGGCAGCAATTAAGCAGGTTGCAAGTGAAGGCGAAATGCGGCTTATCCGGTAACTATCAATCCGCCCGATAAAGTACCAGGCAAACGGAAGAATGAGCAAGGCGAAAAAATCACTGTAATCAATTGTCCTGGTAATGGGTATAATGGCGATGTTATTATAGATACCGATAAATTGATTTGAAACCGGCAGTTTCCAAAAAACAAACAATGCACCGGCTACGATAGTCGAAACCCGTGAAATGCGCGGGAAAAGGAATTGCAGGAACATGGGGAATATGAGCAGCCCGGCAAAATCGGATATTTTGCCGGTGGCCCAGTTGCCGAATATCCATTTGAAGTAATGATCATTAAGCGCTAATACAATCAACCCGGCAATAAAAATCCAGTTAAAGATAAGCGCACTATTACGAGCCGTTTGATTTTGCTGAATCATTGCACAAGGGATTATATTGAGTTAACCAGGAAACCAACCGGCTATTCTGGAAATAACGGTATTTAAACTGCCTGAACTTAAAAAAATTATATCGATATATTTTTTAAGCATTACCTAAATCCTGCAAATCGCCTTATCCAATATCATAAGCTTATATGATTGATGGGAACCCGTATAATGCTGATTTTTACCACTTAATAATGCATAACGTTTCGACCTGCAAAAAGCTCGTTGGCACTTAAGCACCAGGCAACCAAAATTAACCTGCCGGCACAGCATAATGCAATTTGAAATTGACCATAAAAAATCAACAATGAAAACACCTTTACCTTCCGGCACAAAAACATTTTCCACAGCATTAAAATGCGGGAAAATAATGCTCGCACTTACCTTCGTGTTATTAAGCTATGGCAGTTTGTCTGCAAGCATTAAACCGGTTTATAAATATAAAAGTAACCGGGCTAAAATAGAGCATTTAAAATCAAGACCGGCTAAAAGATCAGCCAATTTCACCGTACCTTCTATCAGCTACGGTTTTCCGCAGCATTACGTGATAAATACCGCCATCAGCCCGCTTACGCCAACAAGCAGCGGCGTTGGGGTATTCGGTTACACAGGCGCTGTACCAGTTCCGTTAGGGTCGGGCTTCAGCACACCAACTTCCGTGGCGGTTGATAGGGCCGGCTATATTTACGTAACTGACTATGGTCACAATTTAATAAAAGTAATGCCTGCAGGTGGCGGAGCGTCGACTAATATCAGCTCGGGATTTGTTCACCCAACAGCCATCGCCGTTGATACTACCGGTAACTTATTTATTGTGCAGGAAGGCAGCGCCGCGGTTTATGAAATTGTTAAAAGCACCAGCACATTAACCACCATAGGCTCGGGTTTTGATACACCAATGGGTTTAGCTACAGATATTGCCGGCAATGTGTATGTTGCCGATGCTGGCCCTGGTATTAATAAGGTATATAAAATTCCGGTTGGCGGGGGGGTGCCTGTATCAATAGGTACAGGCTTTAATACCCCATACGCTGTAGCTGTTGATAAAGCAGGCAACGTGTTTGTAGCCGACCACGGCAATAACGCTATTAAGAAAATTGCTGCCGCAGGCGGTGCCACAACTTCGATAACCACTGGCTTAAACGGCCCAACCGGTGTCGCAGTGGATGCTATCGGGAATGTTTTTATTGCAGATAATGGAAACAATGATATAAAAATGAAACCTGTTAGCGGTGCGGTGGTTTCCATCGGCACCGGTTTTAGTCTGCCGAACGGTGTTGCTGTTGATGCTTATGGCAATGTAATAGTGGCTGATTATGGCAACAATGCCATTGAGGAAGTGGTGCCGACGGGCGGCTATTATATTTCGCCTGCCTTGCCCGCTGGTTTAAGTTTTAATAAATCAACCGGTGTTGTAACAGGTACGCCAACAACCTTTGTGCCCGCCACAAATTATGGCGTGCGGGCCTATAACAGTGAGGGAAGCACTTCGGCTACCCTAACAATTACTATTCATGCGCTGTCAATTACCTATCCGGGCAACCCGCCGGCTTATGTTTACAACCAGGGCGTTGCCATCAGCGCCGTTACCCCTTCGGTTATTGGTACGGTTGCAGCGCCGGCATACAGCACCACCGTAGTAAGCAAAGCCTCAGGGTTTAGCTCGGTGCGCGGAGTGGCAACTGATGCCGCCGGGAATATCTATGTGGCTGATTTTATCGGCAGTAAAATAAAAAAGATTCCGGCAGGCGGCGGCAATCCTGTTTTTATAGGCACGGGGTTTGTTAACCCTGATGGCGTAGCTGTTGATGCGGCCGGTAATGTTTACGTATCTGACTACGGAAACAATGCAATTAAGAAAATTAATATTGTTGGCGGCACCACTGTTACCATTGCGGCTTTAAATAGCCCTTATGGTATAGCTGCTGATGCCGTGGGAAACGTTTTTGTAGCAGACTATAACAACCATGTAATAAAGAAGATCCCGACCGACGGTAGTCCCATTATAAGCCTTGGCACAGGGCTTCTTACCAGCCCGGCCGGTGTAGCCGTTGATGCGGCAGGCAACATATTTGTGGCTGACTTTGGCGCAAGTTTAATAAAAGAGCTGCCGGTGGGCGGCGGTACACCGGTTACTTTAGGTTCAGGGTTCAGCAATCCGTACGGCGTATCTGTCGACCCTTCAGGAAATGTTTTTGTGGCCGATTATAATCACAGCGCTATAAAGGAAATTCCGGTTGGCGGTGGTGCAACCATTACGCTGGCTACAGGTTTTAGCATACTAACCGGCGTAGCGCCCGGCCCCGACGGTATTTTATACACAGCCGATTACAATAGTGCGATTCTTAATCAGATTAAGCCCATTGGAGGTT
>JBDUDE010000176.1:0-1672 GCA_040003105.1 Mucilaginibacter sp.
AATGGTATTAATTCGGTTGCGCGCTTCGGGTTTTAAGGCAAAGATTATCGATTGGTTTGAAATGTGGGTAGCCTGCACACCCATATCTAATACAATTACGCCTATAACTAAGCCAATAATGCTGTGCGCCGAAAAGTAAAAGATTACGAACGAAACGAGGATTAATAGTAATGTAAAGCCCGATAATTTATACGCGTCCATTTTGTCGCTCAACCTGCCCATTAAACCTGCAGCCAGTGCACCGAATGCGCCAACCAGGCCAAATTCGCCCGCTACGCTGCTGCCCATGTTAAAGTTTTGCTTTAGCAGAAACACGATGGTTGTCCAAAACGCACTGAAGCAGGCAAAACAAAGTGCGCCACGCACTGCTGCCAGCCGCAGTTTTGGCTCGTGCTTTACCAAATCGATAAGCGATACCATTAACTTTTTATAAGTGCCTTTGTATTCCGGCTCAACCTCTGGTAAAAACAGGCCAATCATCAGCCACATCAGCAGCATAATGCCGGCTGCTATGTAATACACTGCACGCCAGCCCAAATAATCGCCAATATAGCCACTGAAAGTGCGCGACAGCAATATACCTATCAGCAGGCCGCTCATAATAACGCCAATTTTCTTGCCCCGCTCGCTGGGTTTGGCCAAATGTGCCGCCATCGGCACCAGCAACTGCGGAATCATAGAGGCTGCTCCCAGGAAAAGACTCGCCGCAATAAGAATATTAATAGATGGAGATAGTGCAGTTATTATAAGGGATAAAACAATAAATGCAAAAATCACCATCATCAGGCGTTTGCGTTTTACCATATCGGCCAATGGGGCTAAAAAAAACATGCCCGTGGCATAACCAATTTGCGTAAACATGGAAACCTGCCCAACTTTCGCCCTGGTGGTATGAAAGGTATTAACCATATCTTCCAGCAAGGGCTGGTTGTAGTACAGGTTTGCTACAATAAGGCCGGTGGCCACAGTCATTATCCATAAAGTTAACGGCGTAAGTTCCGGATGTTTTTTTGGATTAAGGCTGTTTTGCATACGTGTTTATCATTTATGCGCAAAAATGGTGAAGCATTTCTATTTCGATGTTTGGTTTGTGCAATATTTTGGGCTGTTGATAAACATCTGGTGCCGTTGCGGCATGCAAATCAAGCTTTCACAAATACCCCTTGATTTTTTCGACGGATTACTAAATTTTCTCTCTATCCTTTTAATAAATGGCCCGGAAAATCAATATTGTGACCGCTGTTTTAATTTATTGACTAAATTTTGATTTTAGTATTGGTTTTTACAACAAAAATTGAAAATTATCATTGATTTTAAGAATAAAAACCGATTATTGTAACAATAAGTTAACACTATAATCGTTTTGTTTGGAAAATTTGACCATTTATTTGATAAAAAAACCTACTGTTGCAATTGTAACATTAGTAATTTAAAAAAAAATGAAAAATTATTATATTATTAATAAAATGTTTGTATTTTTGTGAAGTGAATAGGATGTAATTGATTTTTTACAAAGTAATTACAAAAATAGTTTGATTATATAAAAAGATAGTGTTAACTTTACACTATTAAAATGTTAAAAAAGTCTTCTCATAATTTAGGTTTATAATTGGTTAGAATGCGTCCCTGCCCATCAGGGGCGCTTCTTGTTTTAGACAGTTTTATTTAGCTG
>JBDUDE010000844.1:0-5541 GCA_040003105.1 Mucilaginibacter sp.
GCAATCTTTTCCCGGTTCCTTAGCGCAAGCACCAATTCCTCTTCCGATAGCGATATTTTTCGTTTCCTGCTCAATTGGGTTGAAGTTAGTAAGAATTTTTAGATTTCAAACAGATGTTTTTCTGCATGATATGACGAACGAACCAGCGGTCCGCTCTCTACGTATCTAAAACCCTTATCAAGCCCAAATTGTTTTAACCGGTCGAATTGGTCGGGGTGTATCCAGTCAATTACCGGGTGATGGTTGCGTGTTGGTTGTAAGTATTGCCCCAGGGTAAGTATCTGTACGCCAGCATCCAGTAAATCATCCATAGCTTCTAAAACATCCGCCTCTGTTTCGCCCAAACCCAGCATAATGCCCGATTTGGTACGTAAACCAGCCTGCGAAACATGTTTTAGGCATTCCAGGCTGCGGTCGTATTTGGCCTGTATGCGCACCTCGCGGGTTAAGCGCCTCACGGTTTCAAGGTTATGTGATACCACTTCGGGACGGGTTTCCAGCACACGCCCAAGGTTATCCCAAACGCCCCTGAAATCGGGCAGTAAAGTTTCAAGTGTTGTTCCGGGGCTTTCCCTGCGTATGGCATTAATGGTTTCGGCCCATATAATTGAACCGCCATCCTTTAAATCGTCACGATCGACCGAGGTAATTACACAATGTTTAACCTGCATCAATTTAACCGAATTGGCAACGCGGTTAGGCTCGTCGGTATCAACAGCTAACGGGCGACCGGTTGCAACGGCACAAAATGAGCATGAGCGAGTACAAATATTGCCCAATATCATAAAGGTAGCGGTACCAGCTCCCCAGCACTCGCCCATATTAGGGCAATTGCCGCTTTCGCAAATGGTGTGAAGTTTATGCTCATCAACCAATCCGCGTACATGGGCATATTCTTTTCCAATAGGAAGCTTAACCCTAAGCCAATCAGGCTTGCGTTGGGCTTGGCTAACAGCAGCAACTACCGGCAATTCAATCATGGGTACAAAAGTAGGGAAAAAGTCCGAAAGTCCGGAAAGTCCGAAAGTTGGGAAGAAAGAGTTTACATTATTTACAGATAGACGGACTATGCCATCACGGACATTGCTTCTTCTACCGAAACCTCGCCGTGCGATAAATCAAGTACACACTCTCCGTCTTTTATAACCAGCATCTGGGGCGACTCGTGGTGTACAATGAAATCTGACGCAATCTGGTTCGAAAGGTCGCGATGTTTAATGAGGTCGAGAAAATATAGGGGTAAATTGCCGGGGAGCTTGTCCCAATCCAGCTCGAAACGTTTTTTAACCATCATGCTGATGGAGCAGCGGGTGCTATGTTTAAATATCACACTATACCCTTCCTGATGTTTTATAGCATTAATTTGCTCAGCCGATTCCAGCGATGTCCAGTTCATAAAATATTTATAGGAATGTATGCCTATTAAACGCAGAACAGCGTAAAGCGTGTTCCGGTTTGGGGCAATTGATAAAAAATGACATTTAACTGTTAACGCCCGCTTTTTGGGTAAGAACCATAAGCCGGACACAGTTTATTTGAGCATGAAGCCATGCTGCCTAATACTAAAGCGATGATAGCGATGTAAATTACTTTCTTCATGTTTCTGTTCGTCTGAGTTGTTATACGAAATTAACTGTTTAAAGTTTCAGCAAGGTACGCCATTTTTATGGCAGTTACAGCACCTTCAATACCTTTATTTCCATGCTTGCCACCGGCCCTGTCAACAGCCTGTTGCTGTGTGTCAGTAGTTAATACACCAAATATAACAGGTTTTGAGTATTTAATAGCAACATTAGTTAAGCCATTGGCTACAGCATTGCAAATAAAGTCAAAGTGCCTGGTTTCGCCCTGTATAACGCAGCCGAGGCATATTACTGCATCTAATTTGCTGCTTTTCAATAACAAATCGGCGCCCGATGTTAGTTCAAAACTGCCAGGAACAGGATAGGTGAAAATGTTTTCGGCCAAAGCGCCATGCTCGAGCAGGCTTTCATAGGCGCCCTGGTATAAGGCATTGGTAATGCCGGCGTTCCATTCAGCCACAACAATACCGAAGCTAAAAGGGGCCGCCGAAGGGATTTCGGTTTCAGAAAAATCAGATAAGTTTTTTAGCTGAGAAGACATGGAGAATTTCGGATTTATTTAAATGCGAAAGTCGGAATGCTGATTGCGGAATGAAATTTACAAGTTGCAAATAACACACTTCCGAAATCGGCATTCCGACTTCCAAAATATATTAAAGCTTAGCCTCGGTACGTGCTATCAGCTCATCAATATTCTGAGCCTCGGTGCTTCCCGGGTAATCGCTTTTTATTTTTTTGTAAGTGTCATCAGCCGACTGGTTATCGTTTTGTGTTTCGTAAACCAGGCCTAATTTTTTCAGGTAAAGCGGGGTTAAAAACTTATTGTTTGCTTTATCGGCTGCTTTTTTAAAGTAAGTTGCCGCTTTGTCGTAATCCTTTAATTCAACATAAGCATCAGCAGTGCCGCCAAACGCCTCAGCTGCAACCATGCTATCGTTACCGCGATAGTTGGTTAAGTTATCGATAGCTTTCTGAAATTCGCCTTTGTTTAAATAAGCTGTGCCTAAGTAAAAGTAAGCCAGGTTGGCCGATTTTGTATTGCCGTAATCGTCAATTATTTTTTGGAAGCCAGGGTAACCTGCATCGCCTTTTATAGCTTTGTCCCAATCCTTTTTGGCCCAAAAATCCTGCGCAACATGCATTTGGTTTGCTGCTTTAACTTCTAGCGGTGCTATATAAAATTTTTGATAAGCCACATATATAATTACCATTGCTAAAATGGCGCCTGCTATAAATATTACGCTTTTTTGGTTCTCGCGGAAAAAATTACCGGCTTGCCCTGCATTCTTCTCTTGCGCTACCGGTTTGGTATTCACCTGGGTTTTTGACATTTCTCTTCTAAAATTAAGTTTGCAAAAATACAGTTTTCAAAATTTTTATCAATAGCTTTTAAATTTATTATTTAAGCTGGAAAAATAGTCCGAAAAGTCGGGAAAGTCCGAAAGTCCGAAAGACGCTGCGGATAGCGGACAACGTGCATGGCTTTTCATGTCTCGCATTCTGGCTTGCCGTGCTAAAACGAACATTAAAATAGGAATTTTATCTTTCCGGACTTTTCCAACTTTCCGGACTTTCGGACTAAAAGAACTAACTTTACACCTCCTTATGTATCTGAAGCAGCTATCGGTTATCAATTTTAAAAATTACGCGGAGGCGGGCTTAACCTTTAGCGAGGGTGTTAACGTTTTTACCGGCAACAATGGCGCCGGGAAAACCAATTTGCTTGATGCTATTTATTACCTGGCCTTATGCAAAAGTTATTTTAATCCGATAGATAGTCAGCAGATTAAGCAGGGAACGGATTTCTTCATCGTCACCGGCAACTTTAATCGCGACGGCAAAGCTGAGAATATTGCCTGCTCGGTAAAGAAGAATCAAAAGAAGCAGTTTAAACGGAATAAAAAAGATTACCCGCGCTTAGCCGACCACATCGGTTTGCTGCCGCTGGTAATGGTATCGCCGTATGATATAAGTATTATAATTGAAGGCAGCGACGAACGCCGCAAGTTTATTGATAACGTAATATCGCAAACCGACAATTCATACCTCGATGAGTTGCTGGTGTATAATAAGGTATTGGCCAACCGCAACGCCCTGCTGAAACAAATTGCCGATACCGGCCGCTATGACCCTGCTTTGCTGGAGATTATTGACCAACAGCTTACCGCATCTGGCAACCGCATTTTTGAAAAGCGAAAACACTTTATGGAGGCGTTCACCGGCATATTTAACAAGCATTATAGCTTTTTAAGTGATGATGCCGAACAAGTGGAAATGGTATATGAATCGCAGCTGCTGCAGAATGATTTTGCTGGTTTGTTGAGGAAAAACATTGAGAAAGACCGCGCGCTTGAACGTACTAACGCAGGTATTCACAAAGATGACCTTGTATTTGCCATCCACGGCATGCCCATGAAAAAGTTTGGCTCACAGGGGCAGCAAAAATCGTTTTTAATAGCACTAAAGCTGGCGCAATACAGTTTTTTAGATCAGCAAAATAAGTTTAAGCCGATATTATTGCTTGATGATATCTTTGATAAGCTCGACGATAGTCGCGTTACTAAACTAATGCAAATGATATCAAACCATGATTTTGGGCAGGTATTTATAACGGATACCAGCGAAATGCGTGTGCGGGAGATATTTAATAATATAGGAGTGGCCATTACGCTGTTTAAAGTAAAAGGAGGGGAGATAGATGCGTAAAACAAACGACAAATCGTTAAAAGAAGCCATTGAGCAAATGCTTAACGTTTATAAAATTAAACGAAAATTTGATGAAACCTCGATAATAGCGCATTGGCCGGAGTTGGTGGGCAAACCCGTGGCCAACCGCACCAAAGAGCTATTTATCAGTAATAAAAAATTATTCCTTCGTGTGGAATCGTCGGTAATTAAAAACGAGCTGATGATGATGCGCACGCAGATAATTGACAAAATAAATGAGGAAGCGAAAGGGATATTGATTGAGGAGATTATTTTCCTCTAGTCCATCTTGGAAAAAACGACCTGAAGTTTAAGTCGTCGCTCATCCTCGAAAATGCAAGGATAAACAGGCCCGGAAGTATAAACGCCAGTTGGGCTTCGGGGTGGGTACGGTAAAGCAATATAGTGCCCGAAACTAAAACTATTATAAGTAGTAAATACAGAATATATTTAAGCAGTAATCTCATAATTTTTGTTTCAGTTTACAATCAAAGGGGTTTTGTGAAACCGTAATTTCTCAAAACTTCATAAAAATACTTACTTTGTTTTGAAAAAACAAAATAACGGGGTGTTATTTTTACTAATAAAACACCCCGTTAACTAATATTTAAAATTTTTCGAAAGCCGAAAAGAAGAAGCTGCCTTCTATCTCTGCGTTTTCTGACGAGTCGGAACCATGGACGGCATTTGCACCAATTGATTCGGCAAAACGCTGGCGGATTGTCCCTTCTTCCGCTTTTGAAGGGTCGGTGGCGCCGATAAGCTTGCGGAAATCTTCCACAGCATTATCTTTCTCCAATATCGCAGCTACAATTGGTCCTGACGACATGAAGTTCACCAGTTCGCCGTAAAAAGGGCGTTCTTTGTGTACTTCGTAAAATTTTCCCGCAGTTTTTTCGGTCAACGCAATGTACTTCATCGCTTTAATTTTAAAGCCCGCCTTTATAATCTGGTCTAAAATTGCACCGATATGCCCGTTTGCAACGGCATCGGGCTTTATCATGGTAAAAGTTTTATTGTTGCTCATCTTTTTTTAGTTCATTGTTAATGGTTCCTAGTTCATAATTTGAAGAGCGTCATGGGTTTTTATTATAAACCATGAACCATCAACTATGAACCACTTCCCTTTTGCCGCAAAAATAGCTTTTTACAATTAAACCGTAAAGGCTTTTACATTAAATAACATAGTTGTATTTAATTTATTTATTTAGCTTTGCAACTCTTTTTTAAAAATTGATGTTAGATACAGCCT
>JBDUDE010000645.1:0-5535 GCA_040003105.1 Mucilaginibacter sp.
ACAAACAATTTGGTGTTGGTCCGTTTGTTACCGGTTTACTAACCACCATTAAAGACCAGCGCGAAAAACTGAATGATGCTGCATCGGCAAAAGCCGCTGATGAAGCTGTTAAGGCAGTGAATGACGCGAAATAATGATTAGTTGATTGGGTTGATTAGGTTAGATTAAGTTGAATAAGTTAGGCGTTCTTTACAAAACCTAATCAACTTGATCTAACTTAATCGACCTTTTTAACTTTAAGATTTAACACTTTTTGAATCAGATTTAATACAATTTAACATTTCGTTTCTCTAAATTTGTTTTGCATGCGTGGTTAAGACACGAAGCATTGCGTCTCTACCTTGCACCTAAATTAAATCGTTATGAAAAAAACACTACTTGCTTGTATATTATTAGGGGGTGCCTACCAGCTAAAGGCACAGCAGGTAAAGGTAAATCCCGCTGATAGTATTTTAGCATCGATAAACAATTCAATTAAAGCGCAGAACAGCTCGTGGAAACAGTTGACATCAGCGCTAAAAGCGAACCAGGTGCTGGCTTTGTATGTCGATAAAACAAACTCCCAGGCTCCGTTAAACAATCTGTATTTCTCGAACAATATGCCGGTTGTAGTTTTACCGGGGAACTCAAAAATGCCGGTTGCACGATTAGATGGATATGATAAAATGCCTGTTAAATCGGCAAATTCCGACAACGGTGTCGTCAATCAGCAATTCTTCAAGGGTTTGCCTACCTTTAAACTTCCGGCAGCACTTTCCCCGGATCCTGTAAAGTAACGTTTTGTGCACCAGAAACCTTTTGTGCTTCGCGGATAAGCTTACCCTGTTCACGTTGTTCAACTATCTCATCAAAGCTTGCCTCATAAGTGGGGTGGTTGGTATGCATTACCCTGTCCCAAAAGTTAAAATACAAGCCGTAATTGCATTTTACCAGCCGGTGGTGCATATTATGATGGGTGGATGTATTGTGCCATTTAAATAGTATGTGGCTGGCAAACCCCTTTGGGAAAAGCTCGTAACCCAAATGCCCGGCCACGTTCAGCAGTAACGAATACAACCCGAAAATAACGATGGTTGTAGCGTGATGCGGAATGGTAAATGCGATTAACGGAATAATACCCACCTCAACTACGGCCTCAACAGGATGGAAAGCATAAGCCGCAAAAGGTGTTGGGTTGATAGACAAGTGATGCACCTTGTGCACGTATTTAAATATCGGCTTCCAGTGCATCAGACGGTGCGTCCAATAGAAGTAGGTATCGTGCAGCAATATCATCAGCGCAATGCTGATGAAGTAATAGAACCAGCCATACTTCGCAACGGGTGCATAAACCAGTGTTAGCCCTTTCATTCCTGCCATTACAGTCAGCATTATTATCACGCCGAATATCAGCACGGTAAAAAAGGAATATTTTATTTCGCGGAAGATATGCTGTTTTTCGGGATAGCGCTGCTGAATCTTTGAGGCCCAGTACCGCCTATTTTTCCATACATAAAAAACAAGGTAAAACGAACCGGTGAACAGCAGGTAGCGCACCGCAATGTTTAGCAGTAATTTTAAAGCATCGAATGATAAAAGCGATTGCATACCTTATTAAACGTTAAAAATCAAAAATCCTTATTCAATAACTTCTCTAACTCCGCAAAGCTGATGTTCATTTTTACGCGCCCCTGCTTGGCGTAGGAGATTTCGCCGGTTTCCTCAGATACAATGATGGCGGTTGCATCATTCGATTCTGTTACCCCGATACCCGCCCGGTGGCGCAATCCGAACTGTGTTGGCAAATCAGTTTTCTCGGTAAGCGGCAAAATACAACTGGCCGATTTTATTTTATTCTCGGCTATCACCACCGCGCCATCATGCAGCGGACTGCTTTTTTGAAAAATACTTTCCAGCAAACGCTTCGAAATTTTGGCTTCAATCACTTCGCAGCTGTTCTGGTAAAACTGTTCGTCGTAATACTTGGCGAAAACGATGAGCGCGCCGGTACGTGTTTGTTTCAAACTTTTGCAAGCATCGATAATTGGTTTAATACGGGCATAGTTGTCTTTTTCAATTTGTGCCTTACCAAAAAAGTACTGCCACCAGGCTTTGTTGCGTTGCAGTGAAGCATTTTTACCCACCAATAGCAAAAAGCGCCTTATTTCCTGCTGAAACAACACAATTACGGCTATAATACCCACATCGGCCACCTTTTTCAAAATACCTGCCAGAAGGGGCATTTTGCTTTCGGGTACTATAAAATACAACACGTATATCAACGCAAGCCCTATAAAAATATTGGCGGCAATGGTACCCCTTATCAGGTTGTACAACTGGTAAATAATTATGGCCAGCAGTACAATATCTAAAATAGAGAAGGGGGTTATCTTGAAAAGCTTAAAATCAAACGCTTGCATAAAAGCGAAGGTAAGAAGAGATGTGAGATTTGAGATATGAGATTTGAGAATAATTTACTCCAAATTCTAAAACCGAAGCTGTCTCATATCTCACGTCTCATATCTCAAATCTATCCTACAAACGGCCCGCCCGGTACGCCCCAGCCCCATTGCGGCATGGGCACGTTTGGATCTTCGGTTACTTCGGTGGTGTTTGAGTTGATAACGGCTATGCGCGTGCCCCACTCCAGGTAGGCCAGGAATGCGGAGCGGAATTCGGGGTCAGCGGGTAGTTCAAGTTCGTCGGCGGTTTGCAGCAGTAGTTCCATCCAGCGTTTGCGGTGGGTTTCGGTAAGATATTTTTGCAGGTGTTTTTGTATCATGCGGAAATGACTCCCCTCTTCTTCGCTGTAAGCCTTTGGTCCGCCCAATACCTCTGCTACAAAATGGGCAACATGCAGCCTGTGTTGTGCCGACATATGCTTAAATACCGGCTCTAAAATGTCGTCAGCTAAAACTTTATCGTAAAACTTATCGAACAACGTTACGAATACCGGCATGCCGCCGGCCCATTCGTAAAGGGTGGGGATTGGTTTATTTTCCATATCGGGCAGAGATTTGAGGTAAATTTAGTCCGAAAGTCGGGAAAGTCAGTAAAGTCCATAAGAAACTTTTGTAACGCTGATATCAAATCCGATAACTAGGCCTTTGATTCTTCTTTCTTCGGAAAAATGAGTGAAGCCGCCACACTTATAACCAGGATACCCAGGATAATCAATAGTGACCGGCCTGTGGTTAACCCTATCGCATCCACATATTCGGCAGCCAGCATCTTAAGGCCGATAAAAGCGAGTAAGATGGACAAACCTACCTTTAGATAATGGAACTTATCAATAATATTAACCAGCAAAAAGAACATAGAGCGCAAGCCCAGTATGGCGAATATATTAGAGAAGAAAACGATGTAAGGGTCCTTTGTTATCGAAAATATCGCCGGGATGGAATCCACTGCAAACACCAAATCTGTAACCTCGATGATAATCAGCACCAGGAACAGCGGGGTTATCAGCTTTTTCCGGTCAATCTTTACAAAAAACTTATTGCCTTCAAACTGGGGGTGAACCGCAAAGTATTTGGAGGCAAACTTTACTATCCTATGGTTTTCAGGGTCAATTTCATCTTCCTGGTTGCGGTTGATGAACATGGTAACACCAGTATAAACCAAAAATGCGCCAAACAGGTACAATACCCAATGAAAGTGACTTATCAATGTCGAGCCCAGGAAAATAAAGGCGAAACGCATCAGCACAGCGCCCAATATCCCCCAAAAAAGCACCTTGTGATAATGCCTCGGACTAACGCCGAAAGCGGTAAACACCAGCACCATCACAAAAATATTATCAACCGATAGGGCGTATTCTACCACGTAACCGGTGATAAATTCCAGGCCAAGGTTTTTGCGGTACTGCTCGAGGCCGCCGGCCAGGTCGCCCGGGATTAATTTGAGATGATGAAAGTTTTTCTCATTTATCTCTTGCAGCGCGGCAAAGCTGTCAACGTGGTGCAGCAGGTGGCCGAATTGCAAAATTAGCCCATAAAATATCAGCGCCAGCGTAACCCAAACAGCGCTCATGATGCCCGCCTGCTTAAGGCTTACTGCTTTGTCGGTTTTGGCAAACAGTCCAAGGTCCAGCGACAACATTATTAAAATGAATACGATAAACGCCAGTATAAAAATTAATTCACTGCTCATTATTTGTTACGTTCGGTGGTAAAACGTACCAGTTGCTCCAGGCTACGGCGCGATTCGCCATCAGGAAATGTGTTTAATATGGCAAACGCTTCGTCCTGGTACTTTTTCATTTGCGTTTCGGCGTACTGCAGGCCGCCTGTTTCTTTTACAAAACTGATGATACGGGCAATTTTCTCCGGGTCGTCGTTATGGTTTTTAACCAGGTTTATCATTTGCTTCTTCACATCGCTTTTGCTGTTGTTAAGCGAATAAATGAGCGGCAGGGTAACTTTTTTTTCTTTTATGTCGATGCCGAGCGGCTTGCCAACATCGTCGGTGCCAAAATCAAACATATCGTCCTTTATCTGGAAGGCTATGCCGATTTTCTCGCCAAACAGGCGCATCTTCTCTATAGTCTCGTCGTCCGCTCCTGCTGATGCCGCACCGCACTCGCAGCAGCTGGCTATTAAGCTGGCCGTTTTCTGGCGTATCACCTCGTAGTACACCTTCTCTTCAATATCCATCCGGCGCACTTTTTCCACCTGCAATAATTCGCCCTCAATCATCTGTTCCATCGCGGTTGATACTATTTTCAAAAAGCGGTAATCATCGTTCTTCATAGATAGCAGCAGGCCTTTCGACAGCAGGAAATCGCCTACCAAAACGGCTATCTTATTTTTCCATAAAGCGTTGACAGAGAAAAAGCTGCGGCGCTGGTAGGAATTATCAACCACATCGTCGTGTATCAGCGTGGCGGTGTGCAGCAACTCCACAAGGGCGGCGCCACGGTGGGTAGATTCGTTAATGCCCCCGCAAATGCTGGCCGAAAAAAACACGAACATGGGCCGTATCTGCTTGCCTTTTCGCTTAACAATGTAATGGGTAATACGGTCGAGCAATGGTACCGAGCTTTGCATCGAGGCTTTAAATTTGCCTTCGAAAACATCAATTTCGGCCGCAATAGGTTTTTTAATCTCGTTGATGCTCAACATTCCGGTAAACGCTTTTTTCCGGCACAAACATAGGGTTTTTGGTTGATTAGTTTAGTCCGAAAGTCGGAAAAGTCCGGAAGTCCAAAAGAAGGAATCCAAGAGGGCTAATATGACAAGTCAATCAACCCAATGAACTTAATCAACCTAATTAACTCCTTTCCCATTAAACCTTTTGCAATAAAAACACTCTATTACTATAACAACACTAATTAAGAAAGATTAAAATATAGTAGTGAGTCACTTATTTTACTTTAGGCTCAAGACTTAAAAGACAGTGATTATAGTTTTTGTATAGGTTAAGTTTTCATGACGCGTCCGTGGTTTTTACTGCGGGCGCTTTTTTTGTTGAGCGAGGCTTGTAAAATTGAGATATTTTAAGGGTCATGACGAAAAGTTGTGGGGATGAATAATTAAGCATAAATATTAGCAAGTC
>JBDUDE010000336.1:0-18648 GCA_040003105.1 Mucilaginibacter sp.
TGGTACAGTGTTGCGCTATTTAGCTTAATGGCTTTCAAAACTTCGTACATGTTCGTCGATAAGTTGGCGAAGTGTTCGCGTTGGTGCTCAACAGTATTGGTTTCGCTAATGTGCCTGCTGTCAAATAAAAGCTTATCCTGATATTTGGAGAATATTTTTTGCTGTGCCGATGTTAAAGCGGCATCCGGCGGGGCCGATAATGCTGCAACCAAATTTTTGGCCTTCGCCTTTGCAGCATTGCCATCGCTGCTTACCAGGGCATTTTTAAGGTCGAGATAAGCGGTTACTATTTTGTCGATATTGTTAGTGGGGGCTGGCTTTGCATTGGTCGCCACGGCTAAAAAAGCCAGTATCAACGTAAATGAAAGTGTCTTTAAAGTCTTCATAAACTATATTTAAATTAAACTGCGGGTCAGTGCGTTCAAAGTTAGAATTTGTAATGCAATTATTTACTCCATATAAACGCGGATAACGCCTTAAAAATATCTCGTCCTCCTGCTTAAATTCTTTTATACTTAATTTGGTTGTCTTGCTCCCAAACGCAAAGTGTTTTGTTACCGGGCAACGCCACCGGCTTAAGGAAGCTGCCATTGCCAATAAAGGTTTCGGTCCTGTTTTTTAGGTCGATTAATTTTACAGTGTCGTTTTTTTGAAGCGCAATTAAGGTGTTCGCCCCATTTCCGGCAATGCTGCAAATTCTTCCGGCACCTACGGGGATTTCGGGTTTACCCTGCTCAGCATAAAAGATAGTGCCGTTGCGTTGCCAGGTTGTTTTAGCTAAATTGTTGTCGCCAATAATAATGCCGCCACCGTCCATTGGGCAGCCGTTTAGCTTCCATGTGCCGCTGCCTAACTTTTCCGCAGGCGTAAAAGATTGGCCGGCGTCGATAGATTTTGCCAGGTACAAATCTCTTGATCCTTTTAACCAATTCCTGAACATGATATTAACCCGCGCACCTTTTACAGCAATATTAGGTTTGCAGCATTCACAAACATGGCCATCGGGCGAGCGGTAAGCCATTATATTTTTTGACCAGCCGGCGTTGTTGCCGCTTAAAAATGAGAAATAGATTTGGTTATTTCCGCCTGTACGGGTATCAAGCCAAACAGCGTAAAAATTATCTTTATCATCGGCGGCAATACTCATTAAACCCTCCGGGGCCGATTTCTTCAAATCATTAACAGTCCCCATATTTTTCCATTTCCCGGCGCTAAGCCTAAACCAATGAATGTTGCCGGCCTTATCTATAGCAGTTATCACTGAAAACTTATCCGAACTGGCAATTTGCGGCCCGCGCGACATACCGAGGTGCATCTCCGGTACATTTGCCACCAGCACCGGATTGGAGAAGGAAACGCCATTATCGGCAGATGTAGCACAAAATATTTTATCCTGCTGCCCAAATACCACCCTGATAACTCCCCTTTTGTCAATTGATATTTGAGGCTGCTGTCCTATGGATATTGTGTCCGTTGTTGATTTGCTCCACGAAACAGACAGTAAAAAGATTAGACCCAATAAAATTGCCGAAGCTGTTTTTTTCATATTTTTAATTTTGCCACCTCACTTATCATTAATCTCAAAGTTAAACCATTTAGCCGGCTTTATTCAACCGCATCAACGTTCCAGCCGTTTATCAAAATATAAGGCTCGCCATTGCCTGCATCTTTGTTTAAATAACTGCAATTGATAGTACGGGTTTCGCCGGGTGCAAGGCTGATGTAATTATCCTCAAAAATAACCGGCAAAATATCCTCACCGCCTCTTTCCTTTAATGCCCTTATATGTACAAAAAACGCTACCGATTTACCGATATTTGTCAGCGTTATTTTATGCGATGCCCCATTTTCTACTTTGGCTGATGTGTGGCTTACTTTCAAAGTCGCCTTTGGCATATTGCTTAAAGGTGAATAATCGGCAAAAACAGATTGTGGCGTATAATACCAGGTCGATTTTTTCCAGGTCAGCTCATCTTTTTTAGCCGACAGCCAGTACCAGTTAATACTTTCCACTTTTCCGGAGGAGTTCTTTAACTCAAGTCTTAAAAAATATACGGCACTTAATCCTTCAATATCATGCAAAGCAAAGCATTGTTTTATGCCATCGCCATCTACATTTTGCAGGTTGTCCTCGGTGAATTTTTCGGTACCATCAAGATTGTAAATGGTTGCTCTTACCGTCAGGTTGGTAAACGGCTGCAAGGTGGAATTTATGACATTCACCGTGTTTGTATGATATGAATACATCACATGCAGCGGCTCAAGCGATTTTTTTATACCGAAGTAAGTACCTGCTGGGTACAGGTAATAATCATAGGTATGCCAAATTAAACTTGGCCATGGGTTGCTTAACATCCATTGTACCACGCCTGTCGCATTATTATATTTTTTTAAGCCATAACCTTCCATCATAGCGCGATGGCCCTCATAATTTTGCAGTTGGGCTTTATTAAGGTAATCCATTATATCCGCAGGTTTGCCATAGCGGGCATACAAGGCTGTATCAAAGATTTTTGTATTCCCAAACTGCATGGTGCCGCAATGGTATAGCCAGTCGAGGCTTTTATTATTGATAGAGTCCTTTGGTATAAATTTGATTAAACTTTCGTAGGGTGGGATAGAAGGGCCCGGCGAAATCTCCGTGGCAAAGCTCCATGCGCCGCCGTATTTACTGGTGTCACCTTCCCAATACGCTGGTGGAACCCAGTCGTAAGGCCCGGCCATTTTCACACCTGTTGGCCCCGAAACTTTCGAGGCGGTCTCGTTTGCGCTGGCGATGGTTGGGTTTGGCCATTTAAGGTGAGCTTCAATAGCGAGCCAGTCGGCTTCGACCTTTTTATCACGCGGGGGCATGTCGCTGCCGTTTAGCCATGTCAGCATTGATGGCTTGTTGCGGAGCCAATACATCACGCTGCTATCCGATGCCATGGCGACGCTCCGTTTGGCTGCATCCCATTTTTCGGGGTATTGCCACGCGCCGCAGCACATCCAGCCGGTCATCACCAGTAAACCTTCACGGTCACATATTTCGTAAAAACTGTCGTCTTCCAGTTTGCCTTCCGAACGCACAATATTCATGTTCATATCCCGCACCAGTTTCAGTTCCTGCTCCTGGCGCTCGCGCGAACGTCGCTGAAAAATATCAGGCGACCATGCCGCGCCGCGCAACATAATAGGTTTGCCGTTTATCACAAATTTGCGCGCCTTGTTATCATCTATCATCACTGATGACACCTGCCTGATGCCAAAGTTCTCGCTAAGCTCGTTGCTCACCTGGCCTCCGGTTATTGATGATAGCTCGATGCGATTCAGCTCCGGCTTGCCATATTCCCATGGCCACCAGATGCGCGGGTTTTTAATGTTAAGCTGCGGATAGTCTGTTGCGCTGAAAGTAACCTGTTTCTTTTCCCGGGGATTAAGATGAACCTTCTGCTCAAAGCTGATAGCGCCGTTAATTTTACCTTTTATGGTGGCGTCCTGTGGCTTGTCAGTGTAGTTAACCGCCATGGCATCAACCGATAAATGGGCGACAGCCAATGATGCTAAGTCAAACTTTGTGGTAACCAGCGGGTACTCAACTCCAACCTTGCGGAAGGTTTTTACCTCGGCATTGTTGATGATGCCGTTGTTAAAATCGGGCGGGTAGTGTATCCAGTCAGCGTAATCAATAGCAAGGTCGCCGCCGCGTTTGTTGGGTTCGAAGGGGCGTTTTATTTCAATGGCCAGTACGTTTCTGCCGGTGTATTTTATGTTTTTGGTGATGTCCAACTCAATAATGCGGAAAGGCCCAACCACCTGCGTTGAGTCGGCAATCAGCCTACCATTAAACCAAACGTTGGCTTTGTAATTTATTCCCTGCAGCTTTAATACCACGTTTTTGCCGTTTTCGCTTTCTGGTAATTTAAACTCCTTGCGGAACCACCATGGTTTGTCAAGCCGTGCATCGTTCAGTTTTTCGAAATTTCGACCATAAAAAGGGTCGAAATCATATACTTTATTGGCTAACAAACCTGCAATAACCGTTGTTGGGACGCTCACTTTGTACCACTTATCGGCATTGAAACCGGTTGTTGAGATCTGGCTGCCGGCAGTAACATCCGTAATTGCGGACTGCATGTTCCAGCCGGTTTTTAACAACTGCCGGTAGCTTTCGGTTGCTTCCTGGCCGAAAGAGAATTGGCAGGCAAGGCCCAGCAATGCAAAAAGTATAATTTTTTTCATTTCAAAAGATTTAAAAAGGCTATTACCGGATAAATAGCAGGTGTATAAATATTGGCTTCACAATTTTAACAAAATAATGTGGTAAACTTTTTTCGGTAACCCGTTTTTTACGACCTTCGGCACTACAATTACACTACTTATGAAAGCGATTTGTGTTTTTTGCGGCGCTAATTTTAATGGCGATGTTTTGCTGCGGCAGGCTATTGAGCAACTGGCCGAAGTGATGGTAAACCGTGACATAACCCTGGTATTTGGCGGCGGCAAAGTTGGCGTGATGGGAATTCTGGCCGATGCTGTTTTAAGCCAGGACGGTAAGGCAATAGGCATAATCCCTCAGTTTTTAATGGACAAAGAAGTCGGCCATACCGGGCTGACCGAATTGCACATAGTCGAAAATATGCATCAGCGCAAACAGTTGATGAACGACCTTTGCGATGGCATCATCATGCTGCCTGGCGGCTTTGGTACCCTGGAAGAATTTTTTGAAGTATTGACCTGGCTACAGCTTGGCCTGCACAGCCACCCAGTGGGCATATTAAATGTAAATGGCTTTTACGACCTGCTGCTACAGCAAATGGACCTGATGGTTGAACAAAAGTTTTTAAAACCTGCAAACCGTGATTTGGTTTTATCGTCTGGCGATGCTGTCGAATTGGTTAACCTGATGGACAAAATTGAAATAAAGCCTGATGAGGTTTGGTTTAGGGATAGGAATTTGACTTAGGCTTTTAAGTCCAAAGACTTGAGTCTGTAGTCTCAAGTCTTTTTTGAATGATGTTGCGAAGCCAATTCTTCTAAGCGATCAAGTGTGGCAACTTCTGTATGCCCACCCTTAAAAACAAATGTTACTACCCCATCCTTTAAAATTGCATAAGGTAAGTGATGCCGAAATGCTTTTCTTTTAGCGGGCAAATCAGCGCCTTTAATCGCTTCTTCAAAATTTTCGATGTTGATGCGAGTTTTCATAAAGTTTAAATAGTGCCCTTCGATATTAATTCCTCGTAAACCTATACAACCAATAATACCCCCCAGCTGCTACCACGCTCAACCCGCACAAAGCCCACCATAATAAACTAAAGCCGCCAACACTGATTATCGCCCCGCCAACTACAGGTGCACAAACCTGTGCCGCCGACCACGACATGCTGTACAACGCTGAATACTCGCCCCTGTTGTATTCACTGGCGCGACTCATCCAAAAGGTGTTCATGAACGGCATAGCCAGCATTTCGCCGAAAGTCATCAGCAAAACAACTATTAACGCTGCAGCAACGCTGGCTGGCAGGTAAATCAGCAAAACAAAACCCAGCGCACCCAGTAAAACGCCACTGACAATATAAATCAGCAAATGCCTTTTGCCTTCCAGATAGTGTATCAGCACCATTTCCACCACCCCGATGATTATGCCGTTTAGCGCCATCAACGAGCCGATAAACCGCTCGCTAAAGTGCCATTCCAGCTTATAAAATACTGGTTCCATTATAAAAAATTGGAAAAAGCACATTCCGAAAATTGTGGAAAGCAGGATAAAAACCATGTAAACTTTATCACGATATGGCGAGAGTATTGCGATGCCCGCTTCCATTTTTTTTATCGAGTTAACAATGCCGGCCCTTGGCATTATCTTCAATAAAAGCAATGCGGCCAAAATATTGGTACAGCCATCAACCCAAAACAACAGATGGTAATTAACAGCTGCCAGCCAGCCGCCAAAGCCTGACCCAACGGCCCAGCCTAAATTAATAGCGAGCCGGTTTAGTGAATAGGAGCGGGTTTTATTTTCGGGTGTGCTGTAATGTGCGATGGCCGTAGAGTTTGCTGGCCGGAACGCTTCGTTACAAAAACTTAAAGCAAAGATGCCAAGGCATACCGTTAAAAATGTATGCTGGTAACCAAGTAACAAAAATAAAAAACCGCCGCTTAATAAGGAGCCAACTTGTATATCGTAAAAACCTAATTTATCAGTAAGCTTGCCGCCAACAAAAGAGCCGCTTATTGCGCCAATGCCAAATAACGACATAACTACCCCTGCCTGCACTATACTAAAATGCAGCTGTTTTACGCAATAAATGCTCATAAACGGCACCACCATAGTGCCTGCCCGGTTAATTAGCATCACAACCGACAGGTACCAGCTATTGCGTGAAAGACCGGTATATGCTTGTTTGTATAACTGTAAAAAGGAGGTAAGCATAATGGGCGTAAAGATAATGTGCGGATGTGCAAATGTGCGGATGTGCGAATGGAAAAATTTGAAATTCGACAACTAATCTCCAACCTCCAATCAACTAATCGCTAATCTCAAAATCAAGGGAGTTTATCAATTGTTCCCGTTCATGAAAGTTGATTATGCGCTGGTCTAAAATAATGTCTTCTTTTTTAATTGGGCGTTTAAGGGTGATACCATTAAGCGTACGGCATCGGCTCAGGGCGGTATACAATTGCCCGTTTACAAATGTGCCGGTGCCAACGTCGATAATTGTATTGTCGAAAGTAAGGCCCTGGCTTTTGTGGATGGTAACGGCCCAGGCCAACTTTATGGGGTATTGCTTGAATTTTCCTTTTGTTTCGGACACGATGCGGCGTTTAATTTTATCATATTGAAAGACCCGGTTCTCCCAGGTGGCTGGCTCCAGTTTATGGATGCTACCGTCCTGTAGACGCACTTCAATGAAATTATCCGCAATGAAATCAATTTTTGCGATGGTACCGTTGACCCATCTAGCACCCGAATCATTTTTTATGAAAATAACCTGGGCGTACTTTTTAAGTTCCAGCGTTTTGTCGGTAGGATATTTGTCTTGCTTAAACTCGCCTTCTATCTCTGCCTCAAACTTAAACGAGGTGTAAGGTAATTCGTAAAGCCGGCGCGAGTTCTCATTAAAGGCTATCATGTTGTTGGTAGCCAATGTGATCACAAACTCATCGTTTTTGGGGACGTACGAAGGGTCGACACGTTGGTTCAACGCATTAATGGCCTCGTGCCCGGTATCGCAAACCCTGATTTTGTCAAGCAATTTTACAAATTCCAAATCCGAACCCTGCCTGTAGGATATCTTAAACTCGAAATAAGTGGGATTCAGCTTTCTATAGGCAATGGAATCAAAAAAGTACTGGCTTTTATACTCTTCCGTAAAAAGCATCTTTTCCAACGACTCACTTAAGTTAGCCACCGGCGGCAATTGGAAAATATCGCCCACAAAAATTATCTGTTTGCCGCCAAACACCTTGTTCGGGTTGCCGCCGTTAATTCGGAGCGAGTAATCAATCGCCTCAACAATGTCGGCCCGGAGCATGGAAACTTCATCAATAATGATGGCGTCTATTTCCTGTATCAGCTTATATTTCTTGGTGAATTGTTCAAATTTGGTTATTTCGTCATCTTCCGGCATGAGCGGCTTTAGCGGAAACCTGAAAAACGAATGGATAGTTTGCCCGCCAACATTTATAGCAGCAATACCCGTAAAAGCACACATCAACAGCTTCTTGCGTGTTTTTTTAGCGAAGTATTGGATAAAGGTAGACTTACCCGTGCCTGCCTTGCCCGTTATATAGAAGCTTTCGTTACTGTCCTCAAGCTGCCGGAATAGTTGGGCGACGATTGCATTTTTCTCGTAACCTTCGGGAAAGTTTTTAAACCTGCTGTATAAATCGGGCAGGAACAGAGGTTCATCAAAAATCTTAAGCTGGATTTCGCCGCACTCAATCCGCAGCATATAATCTATTTCGCGAAAGGTGTCTTTAAAAGGATTAGCCAGCGACAATGTTTTGCCGAAACGGGCGATTGTTTTTAAAATGTAGTAGCACTTGTCTACAAAAACCTTATACTCGGCGGGATTGTTTTTAATAAATTCCTTTACTCTGTCGCCATTTAATTTTATGCCGATAAAACCGAGGAATTCGCAGCATTTGCCTAAAACAGCTGTAATTTCCAGGCCGGAATGAGTGTTGTAATAACTGTTAAAGTCGAACAGGAAACCATCCGGGCACGAGCTTTCCGCCGATTTGCCATAAAAGAATTGGAAGGAAAAATCACCATTTACGGCTTCGGCAACTTTATCAACCAAAGGTGAATTCCGGAAATTCTCAATCCACTTTTTCTCTACAGCTTTTAGGTTAGACATTTATTTGGGTGTGCAATATCTAACAAAATTAGCAAAAATGAATTGAGATTTGACAACTTTTCGAAAGTTGTCAAATCCGCTCTGCTAATAGGGCTATGTTCCCCCTTTAGGAGGTTAAGGGGCTGGGCGCTATTGAATTATTGTTTCTCAACCAATGATCCGCTAATACCAGCGCTGCCATTGCTTCCACAATCGGCACTGCCCGCGGCACCACACAAGGGTCGTGACGGCCCTTGCCTGATATTTCGGCGGCGTTGCCCTGGCTATCGATAGTAGCCTGGTTGTGCATAATAGTTGCAACCGGTTTGAAAGCTACGGTAAATGCAATAGGCATGCCATTGCTGATGCCACCTTGTATACCGCCGGAGTAATTGGTAAGGGTTTTAATTTGTGCTCCTTCTCCTTTGGATAGTGTTGGGGTTGTATTTATAAAGATATCGTTATGCTCCGAGCCGCGCATTTCACTACCCGCAAAGCCCGAGCCGTATTCAAAACCATGCACAGCATTAATACTTAACATCGCTTTTCCGAGGTCGGCATGCAATTTATCAAACACCGGTTCGCCAAGGCCAACCGGGCAATTTTGTATATAGCAGCTTACTTTGCCGCCAACCGTGTCGCCCTGTTTTCGGATGGAATCGATATATTCAATCATTTCCTCTGCGGTTGCCGGGTCTGCACAGCGGACGATGTTTTTTTCGCGCTCGTCGATAAATTCCTGCGCGTTTTTTATTTCTACATTGGGGGCATTAATTCTACCAACGCTGCTTACGTGGGCCACAATTTCAATGTACTGCGTTTTTAGCAGTAATTTTGCCACAGCGCCTGCTGCAACGCGGGCAGCTGTTTCGCGGGCGGATGAACGGCCACCGCCGCGATGGTCGCGGATGCCATATTTTGTCTGATAGGTATAATCAGCATGCGAAGGGCGGAAAACATCCACATTGTGGGTGTAATCTTTTGAACGCTGGTCCTCGTTCGGTATCAGCATCATTATAGGTGTGCCGGTGGTTTTGCCCTCAAATACGCCCGAAAGAATTTTAACGGTATCGCTCTCTTTACGCTGCGTGGTGATTTTGGATTGACCAGGCTTGCGTTTATCCAGCTCGCCCTGTATATAATCCAAATCAATATCCAGTTGTGCCGGGCAGCCATCTATTATTACCCCAATAGCCTCGCCGTGCGACTCGCCGAAAGTTGTTATCCTGAATATTTGCCCGAATGAATTGCCTGCCATTTTATTTTTTTGATTTCACCGATTGATGTATGATTACACCGATTACTTTGATTTTATTTCCGCGCCCGTCATTGCGAGTATCCATCAGGGTTTACCCCTGATGGATACTCGCAATGACGCCGGGTTTTTAGCTTTCGCCTTTTACATTTACCCTTTCACCACTCCCTCAAATCCCACCTTCTCCAAATCCTTCCAAAACGCAGGGTACGATTTTTCAACTACGTCGGCATCTTCAATCTCCACTTCCGGTACTACCAGTGCCAGTGGTGCAAAGGCCATTGCCATTCGGTGGTCGTCGTAGGTGTTTACAAATATACGGTTGGGGGTTTGTTTTTCGCTGCAATCCAGCTTATAAACCTGGCCTTTTTCAACCAGTTTAACACCGATTTTGGCGAGTTCATTTTGTAGCGCTTTTATGCGGTCGGTTTCTTTTATTTTTAAAGTTTCAAGTCCTGTAAAGGTAGCTTCATGGCCCAGCGCGGCACATACAACTATAACAGTTTGTGCCAGGTCCGGGCACTCTTTCATATCAAATATTCTACGCTGCACAGGCTTAACTTCCTTTTGCAGGTAAACGCCGCCATCTTTAAACTGCGAGGTGATGCCAAAGTTGGCCATTATCTCAGTTATCACGCTGTCGCCCTGTAGGCTGTATTGTGTTAGTCCGGGTAGAAACAGCTCTGCTTCGTCCGATAAAGCAGCTATTGCATACCAATAGGATGCGGCGCTCCAGTCCGGTTCGATATAAATCGAGGTCGGTTTAAATTCCTGCTTTTCTATCGAAATTACATTATCAACCCAATTGTGCTGAACGCCTGCGGTTTGCAGCATTGCCAATGTCATTTCAACATAAGGACGAGAGGTTAAATCGCCCTCGATGTGCAGTTCCAACCCCAAAGGCAGCCGGGCAGCAATAAGCAACAGTGCAGTGATGTACTGGCTGCTTATATTTCCTTTTATACTGACCTTATTAGACTGCTGCACAAGGCCGCCTTTTAGTTTGATAGGAGGGAAGCCCTCGTTTTCTACATAGTCAATTTGGGCACCCAATCTGCGCAACGCATCAACTAAAACCCCAATCGGGCGCTGTTTCATCCGCGCACTGCCGGTTAATATCACTTCCTCGTCCTGCAAAGTAAAATATGCAGTTAAAAAGCGCATAGCCGTGCCGGCGGGACCGATGTCTACGAGTCTTAAGTCTTGAGTCTCAAGTCCTGAGTCGTTCGCCTCATGACTTTGGGCTTCAGCCTTCAGACTCAGGACTTCAGCCAAAGTCTGTGCGTCAACAGCGTCCGAAATATTCTCAACCTTTACCTTACCGTTGCTTAGTGCTTCAATTATCAGCGCCCGGTTACACTCACTTTTTGAACCGGTGAGCTGTACCGTGCCATTGACTGTTTTGCTTGTTTTGGTAAGGATGATGTTATGTTTCATTTAAAAGAATCATTTGGCCTCACCTAAATCCTCTCCAAAGGAGAGGATTTAGGCTTCGCTCGTTTTTACAGAACCCTCTCCTTTGGAGAGGGCAGGGTAGGTTTACGCGTGCGTTAATTTATCCGCTGCTTGCCCGGCCTTGTCTTTGTTCATTATCTCGGTTTGTTTACGTATTGATTCTGCGTGGATTAGTTCCAGTAATTTTTCGGTAAACTCGGCGCTTAATTTAAGGGCCTTGCCGTAGTTAACGCCTTTTCTTAAAATCTCGTCCCAGCGGTTTACCTGCAAAATGGTGATGTTGTTGTCTTTTTTGTAATTACCGATCTGTTCAACAATGTTCATCCGTTCCGACATTTTCTGGATAACCAAATCATCAATTTTATCAATCTGGTGGCGTAGTTCTTCCAATTTATCTTTTACAGCAGCATTGCGTATTTCAGGCTTGCGCAAAGTTAAGTGCTCGATAATTTCAACCAGGGCAGCAGGCGTAACCTGTTGCTTGGCATCCGTCCAGGCCACAGAAGGGTCAATGTGGCTTTCTATCATTAATCCCTGCATATCCAAATCCAGCGCTTTTTGCGATATGTAGCCAATTAAATCGCGGTTGCCGGTAATGTGGCTTGGGTCGTTAATCAATGGCAGTTCAGGCGCAAGTGTTTTCAGGCTGATGGCCAAATCCCACATCGGTTCGTTACGGAAAGCACTTTTTTCGTGCGATGAAAAGCCGCGGTGAATAGCTGCTAACTTAGTAATACCAGCATTGTTGATACGCTCCAAAGCGCCAACCCATAATGAAAGGTCGGGGTTTACCGGGTTTTTAACCATTACCGGCACGTCAACGCCGCGTAGAGCATCAGCAATTTCCTGTACGGTAAACGGGTTAACGGTTGAGCGGGCACCAACCCAAAGAATATCAACACCGGCTTTTAAAGCTTCCTCAACGTGTTTTGCAGTAGCAACTTCCACGGCAGTAGGTAGCCCGGTTTCTTCTTTAGCGCGTTTTAGCCATTGCAAACCAATGCTGCCAATGCCTTCAAACTCGCCCGGACGGGTACGCGGTTTCCAGATGCCTGCACGCAGGGCTGATACCTTGCCTGTTTTTGCTAATAAATGTGCGGTGGCTACCAGCTGGTCTTCAGTTTCGGCGCTGCAGGGCCCTGCAATTAATAACGGCTCGCTGCCGGTTTTAATCCATGAGCTTAGTGGTTGTATGTTTAAATTTAATTTCATGTCTTTGTTTTTGGTCCGGAAGTCCGGAAGATTGTTTTTTATATTTTAATTGTTTCTGGTACGCTAATAATTTTCAATTTACGGCTTCCTACTTTAAGACTCCGCCATCCTTCCGTCTTTACTGACTTTCCGGACTTTCCCGACTTCGGACTCCCTTCAGCTCATCTTCTTAATTTTAATATAAGTCCTCGGTACTTTCTCGTTCTTCACTGTTTTTGGCAACGCGCCGTTTTCTTCGTCGTGCCGTTCATATTCGCCCAGTATGTTAAAGTTTTGGGTATACTTCAATATCTGGCGTATGGCGATGTCGTAGGTTTTTGTATCGTCCCATTCCACATCCACATAAAAATTATATTCGTTACGCTTACCTAAAATAGGCATGCTTTGTATTTTGCTCATGTTAAGGCCCTGCTCGGCGAAAACGTTAAGCACTTTGGCCAGCGCTCCAACGGTATTGCTTACCTGGAAGCAAAGCGATGCTTTGTTAGGACTTTTCTTCGATACGTTTTCGTGATGGGTAAGTATCAAAAAACGCGTGAAATTCTTTTTGTTCGATTCAATACGGCGCTCCAGTACGTCCAGCCCGTACAACCTTGCTGCCAGCGAGTTGGCAATGGCCACGGTATCGGTAAGCTGCTCATCGCGGATGCGTTTGGCACAGGCGGCGGTGTCGTTACTTTCAACAATATTTAGCTGCGGGTATTCGTCAAAAAAATCAACACACTGGCGAATGGCGATAGGGTGCGAGGTTACATATTTAATATCCTCGAACTTTACACCTGGCAGCGCCATCAGGTGCAGCTGTATCGGCAGGTAAATTTCGCCCACAACCGGGAAGCCATAGCTAAGCAACAGCGAGTAGTTGGGTAAAATGCTGCCGGCAATGCTGTTTTCGATGGCCATTACCACGTAGTCGGCATTTTTATTTTTTAGCGCCTCAAATGTTTGCTTAAACGAATTGCATTCAATGGTATTAATATCTTCTCCAAAATATTTGAATGCAGCTTCTTCGTGAAATGAAGCGCGTATCCCCTGTATTGCAACTCGTAATTGTTCTTGTTTCATAAACTCCCTTTAACGCAAAAAGTCCCGGTTTTTGGCCGGGACTTTTCAGTTTCTTTATATGTGTTTTACTGCATATTAGTCCCGGCTCTTACTGGTAAAGTAAAAGTAGTAACCATAAAAATATGCACTGTTAAATTTCATTTTGTTTTTGTTTGCGATGTAAATGTACGCGTAAAAATGGTATTGTCAATAGAAAATTTTATTTTTTTGAAAATAAAGGGGGTAAACAGAATAAAATTTGGTGGAAACGGATGTACGTCGTCTTAATAGACGACATCCGGCTTACTAATGAGTAGCTGCTCTATAAATTTGAAAAGCAACAAGAATCGTGGTGCTGTAAAACGTTACCAGGTAAATAATGTATAACGTTTTAATTTTAGACAACTGTAAATGAACTTCTTCATTGTCCTTGTGGATAGATAGCGATTCCTTGATTATCCGTAACGAAATTCTTTTGGACGATTTAATAATACCTAACTGATTCAGTTTTAGTTGCTGGCTTCCAAAATACAAACTAAATATCCCCAGCGACCCAGCCAATAAGAATAACATTATATTAATGTATTGATTGTAATTCATTTGCAGTTTCTATTTATACCTCTCCCTCAACATCCTCATCATATAAACATTTATATCCCACTGGTTAGCCACCGGCATCTTAGTATAAGGCAATGCCGGCATATAAGGCGCCGGGCCAAACTCAGGGGAGATGGTACTAAGCTGTTCACCTTTTTTTAACCGGTAATCAATAATAGCATCCCACCACTTCAAATGCGCCTCAACTTCTGCGCTCCATTCCTCAGCCCGTGGGTCTGATACCTGGGCTGATTCTGCATGGCCAACGCGGGCGTGGATATGTACCGTCCTGCTTGTGGCAACGTCCAACGCTTCCTGCTGTTGCTCCAGCAAACTTTCAGATACATTGCACCAGTGCGAAAAATCGGCGGTGATAACTACATCGGGGTTGGCTATCAGTAAATCTTTGGTAACATGCGCAGCAAACAATGCCTTGTTTCGGTGGGTTTCGTGGGCTATAGTTACGCCTGTTTCCTTGGTTACCGCCTGCGCTATTTTAAAAAGTTCGCTGTTTTGGGCGGCGGTGAAATAATCCTTGCCGGTTTGCGAATCGATTAGCAAGGGTTGCATACCTGCTAAGTACTCCATGTGTTTTTTGTAGCTAAGCTTATGTTCGTCAAAATCCTTTTCGAATGACTGGTAGTATTGGCAGATGAGCAATAACCCATGGTCTTTAATGGCAGTGATAAGCTCCTGTTGTTCGGCAGCATCAAATGGCACCGGCGTTTCAACACCATCGTAGCCTGCTGTTTTAACTTTAGCACAAAAGGCATCCCACGTAATATTATCCGAACCCCATTTAGGGCAAAAAAATTTGATTTGCATTGGTAACTTGGTTTGCCCAAAAATCAGGAAATAAAATGAAATCCTGCGGATGTTCATGCAAATTTAAAGGGTATCAATAGCTTTGTTATCTTCGCTAATGTATCAGAAACAAACAAGGCTTGTATCATTAACGAACGCGTCTGCTTTTGAATGGATCGCAAAAATTTGATTATTAGTCAATTAACTAATTGGCATAGAACTGGACAAGCAATTTGTAAACAACATAACAATCATGAACATATTTAAGTCATCAGCACTTTTAGCTTTATTCAGCATAATGGTTACATCATTTGCGGTATCCGCTCAAAGCAAAGAAACCTATACATACAAGCCTGAATCGCAGGAATTATACAACGCCATCGTCCACATGGATAGCGTTTATTTTAATGCTTACAACACTTGCGACATGGATAAACAGGCCGCCATTTATGCTGACAGCATAGAGTTTTACCACGACAAAGGTGGCTTGCAGACTTCAAAACAAGCTCTTTTGGACGCACTAAAGAAGAATATTTGCGGCAAAGTGACCAGGGTGCTGGTACCTGGTAGTATCGAGGTTTATCCTATAGCCGGGTTTGGCGCCGTAGAAATTGCCCTGCACCGCTTTATTAATCACCAGGAAAGCGAAACGCCATCAAAACCTGATAAGTTTATAGTAGTATGGAGACTTAGAAATGGTATATGGCAAATAACGCGTGTTATCAGCCTGCATTGATTTGAACGGGTAATAGTTTTGCCGCCGGATGCCGGGAATCATCAAACTGGTACCCGGCAACTTACTATTGGAGCAATACGTCTACATCAACCTTTATTTCATTTTTTGGCTCCTCTTTATCAAAAAAGCGCGCTGTTATATGGTAAGTTTCGCCCGACACAAATGGATGCTGCAGGGTAAGCATTGCCGTTAACGTTGTTGCACCTGTGGGATTAAGGCCGTTTTTGGAAATATCTGCAAAAAGGTCGGGAATTGAGCCGGCAACTTTGCCCGATTTGTCTTTTAAAGTTAATTCACAACCGGGATAAGCCTTGCCGCCATTTAATTTATAGTTTTCAACACCCGTGGCCACAATGGTGAACATGGAATCCATCTTTACTTTATTGCTTGTTAGGTGCTGACCGGCTTTATTGGCCAGGAAAACATCACTTACGGCAAAACCATTATGCGACTCTTTTAAGCCGGTGTTAAAATCTTTACTGGTGCCAACACTGAAATGACAAGCCGAAAACAGCATCGTAGCGACGATGCAAGCTGCAGAAGCTAACAGGAATATTCTTTTCATAATTGTGAGGATAAAAGCTTTGTATAAATATAAAAGCTTTTTATTGAAAATTGTTAAAATCCGAAGACAAATCAATATTTTTCATGACGGGTATAATTGCGGTTTCCTACCCCGGGATCGGGAGAAATAGTGGCTTGATGACTTCGGATTTCGAATGTTCGATTTCGGATTTTAGCTCAATCCGAAACTACACAACGAATTACAAATTCGCGTAAAACGATAAACTTTCGCACAGTTCGGCATCAGTGCAAATATTGTCAAGGGTGCATTGGCCAATGCTTGTCAACAAAGTGCAATTTATATTGCCATTTTCGTTCTTTTTATCTTTCAGCATTATCGAGCACAGCGTATCGAAGTTTGTTTCCGCAAGGTTGTATTTAGGATACAGGTTGCCTATTACCTTAACAATTTCGTCCAACCCTTCGCTGCTTAATCCGGTTTTTTTGTTGGATAGATAAGCCTCGCAAATCATGCCCAAGGCTATTGCCTCGCCATGAGTTAATGGCCGTTTGTCGTTTATCAGCGAGTTGGTTTCAACCGCATGTCCTATAGTGTGACCAAAGTTCAAAGCCTTACGAATGCCTTTTTCAGTTGGGTCCTCAATAACAACCTCATTTTTTATCTCGACAGAACGGTGAATCAATACCGCAGACGGTTTGCTAAAATCGCTACTTTTTAAATCGTCCCAGTAAGCTGCATCCATAATAAGGCCGTGCTTAAGCATTTCGGCAACACCTGAGAGTATTTGCCGCTCGGGCAGTGTTTTGAAAAATTCATCCGAAATAAACACCGCTTTTGGCTGGGTAAACGTGCCGATGATGTTTTTGATATTATCCATATCGATACCGGTTTTGCCGCCAACCGAGGCATCCACCTGCGAGAGCAGGGTAGTGGGTACGTGCACAAAATCGATCCCGCGTTTAAAGGTTGATGCTGCAAAGCCGCCCATGTCGGTAATTACGCCGCCGCCAAGGTTTATCAGCAGGGCCTTGCGGTCGGCTTCAAAATCAATCAGCATCTTCCATATGCCTATGCAAAAGTCGATAGTTTTGCATTCTTCGCCCGAACTTACCTCTATGATATCGAAATTCTCCTGCCCGTCAAACGCGGCCTGTACCAGTGGCAGGCAATGCACCGAGGTATGCTCATCAGTTAAAATAAACGACCTTGAATAATTGCCGGCATCAACAAATTTCTTCAGCTCGGCCAGGCTGTTTTCGAAAAATATGGGATAGTTATCGCTTTGGATGGTCTGCATGATTTATATAACTCTGATAATTTCGCCTCTGAATTCAACGGTATCGCCTTTTTTTACTTTAAGGCGTTTGCGGTAGTCAACGTGCCCGTTGTACATCACTTCGCCCTCAGTTACAACTATTTGCGCTTCGCCGCCGGTTTGCACCAGGTTGGCAGCTTTCAATAATTGTATCATCGGAATATAGTCGCCGGTTACTTTAAACTCTATCATTGGGCAGCAAAAATAAACTATTCAACGAATAATGAGATATTTGGCTTGCAATTTATAATTTTGCAAACTGGCCCATAATTCATAGTTGGTAGTCGATGGATGTTTTCCATTAGCAATCAACTACAAACCATGACCTGTACTAACTGACCCATGACTGAAAAAAATAATTTGTCTTTCGAGAATACGGAGATAGCTTTCCGGCATTCGTCCAATTCTGACCTTAAGCGTGCTTACTGGCTTTTTAAAGTTATTAATGTCAATTTTTTGGTGAAGATTGGCCCGCCTATAACCAATTTTGCTATTAACATTGGCCTGCCTATTAAGGGGTTGATAAAGGCCACCATATTTAAACATTTTTGCGGCGGCGAAACCATTGCCGAATGCGATAAAACTATAAAAAACCTTTATAACGGCGGTGTAGGCACTATCCTCGATTATTCGATAGAAGGAGAGGACGACGAGCACGTATTTGACAATACCCGCGACGAAATTATCCGTACCATTGAGCGTGCGGCTGTAGACAAGTCAGTTCCGATTACCGTTTTTAAAGTTACAGGGGTGGCGCGGTTCTCGCTGTTGGAAAAACTTGACGAAAAGGCGCAGCTTAGTATTTTAGAACTGGAAGAATGGGAAAAGGCACAGGCGCGGGTTTTGGCAATTTGCACGGCGGCGCATACCAAAGGTATCCCGGTAATGATTGATGCTGAAGAAAGCTGGATACAGAAAACCATTGATATGCTGGCGTTGGATATGATGCACCTGTATAATACCGAAAAAGCAATTGTATATAATACCTACCAGCTTTACAGGCATGATAAACTGCAATCGCTGAAAAATGACCATGAAGTTGCGGCCACAGGTGGCTTTATTTTGGGTGCCAAGCTGGTGCGGGGGGCGTACATGGAGAAAGAACGCAAACGGGCCGAAGAAAAAGGCTATCCGTCGCCTATTCAGACGGATAAACAATCATCAGACAGGGATTACGATTTATCGCTGGATTATTGCACCGATCACATCGCCCAAATCGCTTTTGTAGCAGGCACCCACAATGAAGAAAGCTGCCGCAAACTTGCCGAATTGTTAGATAAAAAGGGCATCGACCATAATAACCCCCACGTTTATTTTTCACAGTTACTGGGGATGAGTGATAATTTGAGCTTTAACCTTGCCAATGCAAAGTACAACGTT
>JBDUDE010000235.1:0-5520 GCA_040003105.1 Mucilaginibacter sp.
TATTAACGCAAACATTACCTATCAATATAACGGTAATAATTTTCCGGTCAGTATGGCAATTAGTGGTTCGGCGGTAAATGCGTTTACGTACAACTGCAAATAGGTCAGTTTAATCTTATATCAAATATTTACATAATGAATATAACAAAAGTTTTATACAGAATATGCGCAATGCTTTTGACGATGCTCACCTGCGTCGCCAGCTTAGCGCAGGACAAAAACGAAACCACCCGGCTTGCCGCAACCAACCAAAACCACCAACTCCTTGCCGGCATTACCGGCTCCTGGACATTTACCGGCAAGCATACTTTTGCCGGCAGTAACCATAGGCCCATTGAGTTTGTAGGAAGCATGGTAAGAAAGGCATTTTGGGACGACCGTTATTTTACATCCGAAGTCACCGGACAGGATATTCCCATGCCATGGTCTAATGGCAAACCGGTTACCCTGCATGAAATGATGACAGAAGGGTATGATAATGTGAAAGGGAAGTTCGTAAGCTCCTATATCAACAACGAATTTGAGACGGGTATTATCCTGTTAGAGGGCAATTATAATGGAGGCACAAAAATCATTACCTACGATGGTGAAACGTTATCGCCTCCCGGAGGGAATTTGCCTGCCGGAACTATGCGCAAATTTCATGTACTGCTTAAATTTATTGATGATAATCATTACACACTTGAGTGGCATGAAAGCGTTGGCGAAAGGAGCTTTTCGATACTGTGTTAAACTTTACCCGGAAATAAAAAGCAACCATAAACAAAAAACAATTATTATGAAACGTAATACCTTCCTCCGGTTCTTGTCCGTCACCGGCGCCGTATTAGTCAGCCCGATTAGCAGCATTGCCAAAGGCTATATTATGCTTAGGGAAAAGACCGGCTTTAAAACAGATGCCGGGGCCGACCGCTTTCAAAAGCCCATTAACTTGTTTGACGGGGATACTTTTTATACTAAAGTATCTACTAAAGATACCGATGGCGATTTGTACATATTTGAATCGTCTCGTGTAAAAAAAGGCGGCCCCAATTTGCATGTTCATCCCAATCAGGACGAATGGTGGTACATTCTTGAGGGTGATTTTGTAATTAAGGTGGGCGATAAAATGCACCACGTTAAACCCGGCGATAGCGTGTTTGGCCCGCGGGGCGTACCCCATGCATTTTCAAAGATTGGAGAAGGTGTTGGCCGTATGCTCACTACTTTTCAGCCAGCAGGTAAAATGGAGGAATGTTTTATAGCGATAAGCGAAGGACACATGAAGGGCAAGCCCGAAGCCGAGCAGGACGAATTCAGGAAACAACATGGCTTTGAACGGGTTGGGCCGCCCATTGATACCCTTAAAGCTTTTTAAAGTCAAAACATTCCCCCAATAATTAACAGTTATGAAAATCAGAAGTTTAACATTCATAGTAGTCAGTCTGTGCTGGTTGTATGGCTTTAAAGCGTACAGCCAGCAAACAGACACCGCCAAAGAAAACACGCAGATAAGGCAGCTCATTAAAAATTATGAAGATGCCTGGAACCGGCACGATGCTAAAGGCCTGGCCGATAATTATACCGTTGATGCAACCTGGGTAAATTGGTTTGGCGCATATTACAAAGGGCGCGATGATATTCAATTTCATTACCGGCAGGTGCATACCACTTATTTTAAAGCCACCCATTATTATACCCGCGCGGTTGAAGACATTACCTACCCACAGCCAGGTCTTGCCATCTCGCACGTGCGTACCGGTTTAGATGGCGACGAACGCTTTCCCGGTCAAACATTTGAATTTCGCAGGCTGATCGTGTTAGTAAAACGTGATGGCATATGGAAGATCCTCGCCGGGCAAAATGCCAAACTGGAGAAAGGGATTAAATAGGCGCGATGTATAAGAAATCCACCCGGTTTCATCAATAGCTGAGCATGTTAATATCTATGGCTGGTTGCCCCGGTAAAGGCATCGGCAAAAAACAATCCCGATCTTTATTGGGCCGTTCGCCGCAGCGGCTGCAATTTCGACGTGGGGGCCTTTCTTTTCCGGGCGCAGCCGGTCAGTATGGTGTATGGCGGCCCGATGCTTTGGGAGATGGATGATGCCTGCCGTCCGAAGGCTGCGACTTCGAACGACCATGCATGTATCCTTTGACAACGCTAAAAAGAAAAGCCCGCTGTTTCTATCAGAGTTTAAGGGTTACCGGGTTCGAACACTATTCCTGTAATTTTCACCCACAGGTATACGTTCATTGCCAACCTGGATGCTGTTTTTATCGATGAGGTTAATCAGCGACCGGTTAACCAGGTAGGAACGGTGCACCCGCAGAAATGCCGGCGAAGGAAGCAGTTCATTTAAATATTTCATAGTCATGTGCACCAGGTGGTTGCCGGTTTTGGTGCAGATCAAAATGTAATCCTTGACCGACTGCGCGTACATAAGATCAGCATGCTGAATTTTAACCAACCGCCCCGATACCTTAAAGTAGGTGTAGTCTTTAGGCGCTTCGGTTTCGGGCTGCCATACCTTCAGCATTTTATTAATGCTTTTCTCAAACCGTTCGTAGGTAATGGGTTTAAGCAGGTAATCCACAGCATCCAGCTCAAAACCTTTCACGGCATGTTCTGCAAAAGCGGTTGTAAATATAATAGCGGGCGGGTTTTTCAGGGAAGCGGCAAAATCCAGGCCGTTGATACCGGGCATTTTAATATCCAGGAACATCAGGTCAACCGGCTGCTCATGCAGCTCCTTAAAAGCGTCAATGGCATTACCGCATTTTGCCACTAATTCCAATTGCGGTGTGCGGCTGATGAAATGCTCCAGTATTTCCAGCGCCAGCGGCTCGTCATCAATAATGATACATTTGATCATACGTTGGGCAGGATTAAAGTTACCTCATAAGTACCAGGCGCCTCGTTCATTTCAAGCTGGTAACGGCCCGGGTATAAAATATCCAGCCGTTTACGCACGTTCTTGATACCTATTCCCGCTACTTCTTTTTCATTTGCAGATTCCGGGATGCTGTTACTTACCTGGAGTGTAAGGTCTTCATCTGTCTGGCAGATCACAATATGCACAAAGCCGTTCCCGGTTTCTTCTTCCAGGCCGTGCTTAAATGCGTTCTCAATAAAAGGAAGCAATAACAGCGGCTCAATGCGGTATTCGGGCCGGACGCCCTGCACATCAAACAGGATGCTGGTATCCCTTTTGTGGCGTATTTTCTCCACTTCTATATAACCTGATAAAAAAACAATTTCGCGGGATAAGGGTACCGTTTCCTGGTCGGCTTCGTACAGGATATACCTCATCATTTCACCCAGCCGGGCCACCATAGGTGCGGTGTCGGCAGATTGTTTAAGCGCCAGCCCATAAATGTTATTGATGGTATTGAAAAAGAAATGCGGATGGAGCTGGGCCTTCAGATAATTAAGCTCCGAAACCAGCTGCTGTTCCTTAATCGTTTTCAACTCATTATCCTGGCTGAAGGATCGTACCAGGAAAGCCAGTCCGGTCAGTGGGAAAATGGTCGAGATCAGCGGATAATTGAAGGTGAAAAAGATCCGCGGATTGCGCAATTCCTCCGCCGCACGTTTACGGAATGCCGGTGATATAAAATCGGTATGGGCCAGTATCCAATTGGTTACATATTTATCAAATATGTGGTTGAGAATGACAAAAGCGAAGCTGCACAGGATAACACCCAATAAGCTGCGTCTGAACACATAAACCTTTAAAAATCCCCAGTAATATATCCCGTAACAGATCAATTCCAGCGATTCGGTCACCACCCTGTAGCCAAAGTCATCACTAAATTTGGAAATATTATGTTGCTCGTAGGCGCTGTATTCCAGGTCGCTGATGAAAGTTATGGCGAATGAAAGGAAAAAAATAAAGCCGAATTCCATCCAGAAATCTTTCCGGTTAATAGTAAAGTGGCTCGTCTTCATGGTGCAAAATAGGGAATATCCGCCTAGCCGTGAATGATCACACCCGCTTTTTCGACCAAGCCCCGCTTTTTTTCGACTAAAGCTCCGAATCCATGCCCTGTCGAAAATATAGGTCGCCCGGTCTAATTGTCCGAAATGCTATGGTTCTGCCTCGTAATTTTGGAATAAATAATCCAACTGAAACAATGAAACGCTTTACCTTACTTTTAGCAGCCTGTATCTTATCCGCCTTTGCATTTACCCGGCCTGATCCCGGCTACCATATCAACGGAACGGTTACCGGCTTGCCGGATAGCACCTGGCTTTACCTGCGTACGGCTACACCCGATAAAGAAATAGATTCATGCCGGGTATTGGGCGGCAAATTCAGCATGAGCGGCCGGATCGCCGAAAAAGCGGCGCCGGTATACCTGCATACCGCAAAATACACCAACTATGTACATTTTTGGCTTGAGAATACTGTTATAAGTATAACCGTTAAAGCCGGCGAGTTCAAAAAAGGGCTGATCAGCGGCTCAACCACCGAGGATGAAGACAGGCGACTAGACCGGTTGCGAAAACCCTATAACGAAGCAGCGGACAGCCTGGACCGGATCTTTGCCAAGACAACGGACAGCACCTTGCGAAAAAGCTTGCTATCCTGTATCCGGACTTTCGAAGACCAGGGACAAGAAGTGGAAAAGGACTGGGTGCGGAAAAATCCGAATTCGCTTGTTGCGGTTAACGTGCTGAATATTTATGCTACCACCTGGGGAAAGGAAACAACCCGGGCGCTTTATCAAAATCTGATGCCCGGGATAAAGGCCACGCGCTATGGGAACGAGATCAATGATTACCTGCTGTTAAACAGGGATCTGAAAGTGGGGGATCATTACGCCGATTTCGAACAAATGAATACGGCAGGACAAGCAGTTAAGCTATCGCAGGTTAAAGGCAAGTATATATTACTCGATTTTTGGGCTTCCTGGTGTGGGCCTTGCCGCGAAGAAAACCCCAAACTGGCGTTAACCTATGCACGCTTCAAAGGTAAAGGCTTTGCCATCCTGGGGGTGTCAATGGATGAAAGTAAAAGCCAGTGGTTGGCGGCGGTAAAGAAGGATCAGCTAACCTGGGAGAATGTCAGCGATCTGCGGGGCGATAAAAACAAAGCCACATTGATGTACGGCGTCAGCGCGATACCCAACAATTTCTTAATTGATGAGAACGGAATTATTATAGCTACGAATCTGCGTGGAAAAGAATTGGATGATAAACTTGAAAAGTTATTGTTATAGTTGAAAATTCATTTCCAAACTTCAAACGAATATGCCTGTAATATTTGACTACACTAAACAGAAATGCCTTGTACTTCTACCAGGCTTTGACAAGCCCGGTAGCAAAATATGCCGGATCAAGCATCCCCGCTTAGCGGAAAAATAACTGCGGGTGTGGGGTTAAGTAAGCCGCCTGGGCTTTTGGTCTGGTTAATTTCAGATAGTTTTGGCGTAATATAAAGATACCTATCACGCCAAAAGCTATATTTTATTACTGTGCCCTTTCCGCATGCTTTTAATACCTTTGCCCCATGACCCCACAGGAACTGATTGCCT
>JBDUDE010000981.1:0-1660 GCA_040003105.1 Mucilaginibacter sp.
GAGGCTCACTTCGGGAAACATCTGCCTGAAGCTGTTTGCCGAAAACCAGTGGGTTGCGCATTGTTTGCCGTTTAATAGCCCGGTAGCGGCTAAAAAGAATGCGCCAACACAATAGCTCGCTATTTCGGCGCCATTTTGCCGTTGCTGCTTAATCCAGGGGATAAATTCGCGGTTTAAAGCAATACAATGATCCGGGTTGCCAATTAATGCAGGTATTATAATGAGGTCGGTGTGTTCCACGTCTGTGTAAAGTACATCGGGTTTGGCAGCAAACCGCGTTCTATCACCAGCTGCCGGCATATTTAACCCCACCAGTTGGACATTAAATAACGGTACCTGCCCCTTGCTGGCCAAAATGCCGTTTACGTGCGAAAAAATAATGTAGGTGTTTTCAATATTGGATATACTGGTAAGCCCCTGCGGAATAAGTATAGCAATGTTTTTCATCCGGTTAAAGGTAGAAAACAATTGGCGCAATACTACCCAATATTGCCGTAAACATACCCGCTGCGTTCGTCCCGATAGCGCTACGTTTGTATCGTCGGCAAACTAAACTATTTAATAAAGCAACAGAAATATGAACACAATAAATCCTTACATCGGTTTCAACGGCAAATGCCGGGAGGCGATGACTTTTTACCAGGAATGCCTGCGCGGCGAACTTGAGTTACAGGAAGTGGCAGGCTCGCCAATGGAACAACACTGGGCCGGCGAGATGAACCAGATCTTTCATTCTTCATTAACGGTGAGCGGTACCCAGCTTTTAATGGGGTCTGATATGGTTGACCAAAGCGGTTACCACAAAGGAAATAACATAGCCCTTGCCATGGGCTGTTCAAGCGAAGCAGAAATACGGGCATTATTTGATAAATTGAGTGTGGATGGCAAAGTAACCGCGCCATTAAAAGAGCAGTTTTGGGGTGCTATATTCGGTTCGCTGGAAGATAAATATGGCATCAGGTGGATGCTGAACTATAATAAGCAGGCATAAAAAAGCCCCGGTAAACTACTCCGGGGCTAACTAAAGTAAACTATAAAACTGAACACAAAACGCCTAATTGATAAAGGTCATTGGTCAGTAGTCATTCTCTCTTTCACGGTTACCAATTAACCTTTTGTTTTCGCTTCACAAGCCATCCTAATTCCGAAATCGAAATTCCGTCCCGATAACTATCGGGATTCGAAATTCTTCAACTGCATCCCATCGATGCGCCGCAATTTAAACATTTATAACAAGTGCCCGAGCGTATGGTTGTATGGCCGCAAGTATTGCAGGCCGGGGCATCGCTTTGCACTCCCATGCTTAAATCTACACTATATTTTTTTAAATTCCCATTTTCTGTTGACAATTTATTAACAATAGGGCCGGCATAAACGTTGCTTTCATCTGTATTAATATCACCATCGTCCATTTGCGGGTTGCCGGTGATGCCTTTTTGCTCGGTTATTACGTGTACGAGGTCGGTGCGGTCCTGGTATTCGTAGCCCAGCATCCTGAAAATATAATCAATAATACTGGTTGCACTTTTAATATTGGCATGCCCAACCACCATACCGGCAGGCTCAAACCGGGTGAAAGTAAATTTCTCTACATATTCTTCCAGCGGCACGCCGTACTGCAAGCCCACCGAAACTGCAATGGCAAAGCAGTTCATCAGTG
>JBDUDE010000568.1:0-5493 GCA_040003105.1 Mucilaginibacter sp.
ATAGGAAATTGCCCCGCCCGCATGCTCAGGCCGGCTGGTTTTGGTGTAGGTAATTATTTCTTCAATGGCTTGTGCAGTGTATAAATTATCTCCAGGCTTTATGCAGATAAATACCTGCGATACGCCCGACTCGCTTTCGCTTTCGGTAATTTTTGCTGTTGATTTCCCCTGGCTAAGCACAGTTGCCAGCAAATCCAACACTAATGACAGGCCTGAGCCTTTCCAAAACCCCACAGGCAGCAGCCTTTTCGATTCCAGTATTTCGGCGGGGTTGGTACTTAAATTTCCCGTGGCATTGTAACCACCGGGTAATGGCAGTTCTTCGTTATTGTTTTTATATTGATTTAGCTTACCTACCGAATACTGCGAAATAGCCATATCAAGCACCACATGCCCGCCTTTGCGTGGTATTGCTATAACTAAAGGGTTATTACCAAGTCGTGGGTCTAAGCCACCCCATGGCGGCAGGTTGGCAATAGTATTGGTAAAGCAAATGCCGATCAGTCCGGCTTCGGCGGCTTGCCACCCGTAAGCTCCGGCGCGCATCCAATGATTGGTGTTTTTCAGAGCTACGCAGCCGATTCCGTTTGCATTTGCTAATTCAATGGCCCGGTTCATACAAAAACGGGCGTTCAAAATGCCAGGCCCCAGGTTGCCATTCCATTGCTCCAGCGAACCAAAGGCGGTTTCTTTTGAGGGTTCGGCATATGGTTTCACCAAACCATCTTTTACAAACTCAACAAAAACCGGGAAACGGTTCAATCCATGGGTATACACACCATCCCGGCTATTCTCCGCAAAAATAGTGGCGCAAATGCTGGCCTTCTCATCGGTAAAATTTAAGGAAAGCAATACTTTTTTAAATTCGGATTGTAGCGTTTCAAATGGGATGCGCATTTATTTTAGTTGATTAAGTTGATTGGGTTGGATTTAGTTGATTAAGTTTTGAATTGAAAAGCCCTATCAAAACTAACAAACTTTTTCTTTCCGTCTTGCCGTCTTTCCGGACTCTTCAGACTTTCCCGACTTTCGGACTCCTCCCAACAATAATAATCTACTAAATCTGTTTAATCCCAATAATCTGCGGGCATTTTTTTTATTTTTGCAGATATACGCCTGATGAAGAAAAGATATCCGTTTTTAGCTGCCTTAATTGTTTTGGGAATGATTATTAACTCCTGTAAAAAAACAGGGCAAACACCCATTGCAACGTTATTTACCGGCGGTACCTGGAAACTGGCCTCGATTGAAGTAAAAGATTACATTGGAAACACAGGTATTAAAGACACTACCATGAACGATACCTGTTCGCAGTATTTTACTTTTAATATTGATAAAACCTGTACCTATACCAACTTTAATTGTATAACACAAACCGCACAGGGCAGTTGGGCGCTAACCCAAAACCAACTTTATTTAAATGCCAGCATAACGCTTAAGGATACATCAAAAAGCGGGACTGCCCAACCTTTTATAAATTCCCAGATTCAAACCCTCGGGCAGTATTCAATGGTACTTAATACCGGCGATATTGCGCCAAATTATTCATTAACCAAACCACGCAGAATTGTGGTGTATGGTTTTGTACGGCAAACTAGCGTTAGTACCAATTAATAACTCCTGCCGGTTTTCATGTTAGGAAACCTTGCGTAATTAATAATTAAAAAACAGCCTAATTGCTGTTTAGGGAACAATTATTGCAAGGAAAATCATATATTTGGCATGTTGTAACTGTGTGTGTAACTAAAATGTTACCTTCAAAAATCAATTGTGGGTGTTATGTACGGATAGAACCCATTACAATTAATTAGGATAAGTTTTTGATGAAAAGAAGAATTGCCATTTTTGCTTCAGGATCGGGATCAAATGCTCAAAAAATAATGGAGCATTTTAAGCGTAATCCGGAGGCCGAAGTAGTTTTGATATTAACTAATAATCCACAGGCCTATGTTTTGCAAAGGGCCGATAATTTTGAAATCCCTTCGCACATTTTTAACCGTCACGAATTTTATGATACTGACGATGTTATCAGGCTGCTAAAAAACCTGCAGGTTGATTTAATTGTGCTGGCAGGCTTCCTTTGGCTGGTACCGGTATCATTGTTAAACGCTTTCCCTAATAAAATCATTAACCTGCATCCTGCGCTGCTGCCAAATCATGGTGGCAAGGGTATGTATGGCGATCACGTGCACAAAGCCGTGCTTGCCGAAGGCGATGATGAATCGGGTATTACCATCCACTTTGTGAGCGACCAGTTTGACGAGGGGGAAATTATCCACCAATCCCGTTTTAAAATTGAGCCGGGCGACAACCTTGAAGTTATTAAATTTAAGGGCCAGCAACTGGAGCATCAGCACTTCCCAAGGGTGATTGAGGGATTGCTGAAGAAGATGAAGAGTTGAGGTTAGTAATTAGTTGGTTGCTGATTAGTTTGCTTAGCGGTTAATTAGTAAAAATTAATTTCCAGCAACTCAACTTCACCGTTTACTTCTTTTAAACCCAATCCATGAAAATTAAGGGTTTGTTGAATCGTTTTCATGTTGCTTAAATCAAGCGACAGGTCATATCTGCTGGCATTTTTAACTTGGGCGGCAATGATAATATGAGCGCTGGCTTCAAGTTCTTTGGCTATATCGTTAAGCGGGTAGCCAACAATTTCAAACCTTGGGAAGGTATCTGCATCGAAACTGCTGTGCCCGTTTTGTGGTGATAAAAAGCTTTGGAGTTTGGCGGTATCGGTAATATTAAGCTCGTAATACGTTTTTGTTACCTTGTTAATTTTTGCATTAAATTTAAACGCATCGCCCAGTAACGAGATAATAAGATTTCTGCGTGGTTTATTTAATAATAAGCTGTTACTGTATTTTTTAAATAATGTTGTATCAAACCTGCTGTCGAAATCAAGGTTGACAAGCTGGTTAAGTTTAGCGGTATCGTTGGCTACAATTCGCGCCCTTCTGCCAAAGCCAGTCATATCTTCCAGCAGATCTCCCAGTTTATAATTGGTTTTCGTAACGCTTATATAATCACCATCATAGTTTGAAGACCCTCCACCCTGAGAGCTATTGACGGTGGTGTCTGCAAGTGCGGCCGAAAAAGAGAACATGGGCTTTATTTTGGCTTTTTTCTTTATAGATGCCGATGGTTTCGGTAATTCGTTAACAGGAATGGTAAGTGGCTGATTGTTTATGATTTTTGTAAGGATTTCGTCGGTTAAATCCTGTCCGGGGCCTGCCCATTTAACCATGTTTTTTTTATCAATAACAACGCTATATGGTATAAAGTCCACCTTAAATGTGTTCATAGTGGCCTTGCTTGTATCTATGAGATTTAAAGCGTGAACTTGTTTCTTTGTGCGGTCGAAAAAACGTTGCGCAGTTTTTAACGGCTCATCGGTAATAATTGAAAAAATAACACCCTTGCCCTGGTATGTATCCGCCAGCTTATTAAAATGAGGAAAATTGGCAATGCAGGGGGCGCACCAGGTTGCCCAAAAATCGACCACTAAAATTTTTCCTTTGTAGAAATCTTTAGATACCTGTTTGCCAATGCTTTGCTGGAAGACTACTGCCGGAGCGGGCCTGTTAAGTAATGATTCCGCAGGCTGTGCATTTACAATGGTTACAATTACAAAAAAACAAAATGTGAAAACGGCAGATCTCATAGGCTTTACCATGGTAAGGTTTAGTCAAATATAAATAAACTTTATCCGTCGCTTATTTTTATAACAGAAAATTTACGCTGATAATAATGAGGAGCCCTACCTCAACTTCCTGTACCTCGTACCGCAACCTTCAATGCAAATAACAGGCCCCGCAGGGCTCATTTGTAATGTGCCATTTTTTATTGAATACCTGTAATTTTCGATAGTATTGTCTTTCGACGTAATTGCTATGGTTATACTATCTTTTACAACGTAGCTGGCACCATTTGCGAATCCGGATCCGTCTAACGTCCCATCTGTGTTAAAAATAATATACTCTTTATTATCTTTCGGCACGGGGATATAATTTTCCTTCCCGGTACCGATATCGGCATAGGTTTGAGTAAGCTTCCATCTGCCGGGAAGGGTGTTGCCGTTTGCTGAATTGTCTTTTTTGCAGGTTATTAAAAAAAGGCCGAACAATAGTAGCAGGGTAAAGGTTAAAGTCTTCATGATTTCCGTTTTTAATATTACGCGAATTAGCGACTGAATGCTACAATGTCCTGAAGTTAATCCCTGTACATAAATTCAAGAGAAAAAAGAGATGCGAACAGCATGTTTTTTCTTCGGCAAAAAAACTTAAAAAAAACTAATCGCCAGCCTCTTATCTCTAATCACTAATTCCTACCTTTGCGGCTCAAAAAACATCCTGTAAATGAGCGAGTCAGTACAAATAAAAAACGCTTTAATATCTGTTTATTACAAAGACAATTTAGAGCCCATAATTCACGAGTTAAACCGCCTTGGCGTTAACATATATTCAACCGGCGGAACAGAGACTTTTATCCGCAATTTAGGCGTAAACGTAATACCGGTCGAAGACCTTACATCATATCCATCAATACTCGGCGGTCGCGTTAAAACACTGCATCCCAAGATTTTCGGCGGCATTTTGGCCCGCAGAAACTTTGCACCTGACGAACAACACCTGGCTCAGTACGAAATTCCTGAAATTGATTTGGTGATTGTTGATTTATATCCTTTCGAAGAAACGGTAATGTCGAACGCGGAAGAGGACGAGATCATCGAAAAAATCGATATTGGGGGCATTTCTTTGATCCGTGCAGCTGCTAAAAACTTTAAAGATGTAGTGATAGTTGCATCCAAAAAAGACTACTCTGTGCTGGAAGATTTACTGAAAACCCAGGAAGGGACTACCACTATCGACCAGCGCCGTTCGTTTGCCCACAAAGCATTCAACATTTCATCAAACTACGATACCGCTATTTACAAATACTTTAACCACGCAGAGCCGCTTCCGGTATTTAAGGAAAGCATACAAACCAGCCAGGTTTTGCGCTACGGCGAAAACCCGCACCAGGGCGGTGTATTTTACGGCGAGCTTGACCGCATGTTCACCAAACTACACGGTAAAGAATTATCGTACAACAACCTGGTTGATGTTGACGCAGCAGTAAGTTTAATAGATGAGTTTACCGAGCCAACCATCGCGATTTTAAAGCACACCAACGCCTGCGGTATTGCATCGCGCAATTTTATAAAAGAAGCCTGGATTGATGCTTTGGCCTGCGACCCGGTTTCGGCATTTGGCGGTGTGATAATTGCCAACGACGAAATCGATGCGGAAACGGCTACCGAAATCAGCAAAATATTTTACGAGGTGCTGATAGCTCCCGCCTTTACCGATGAAGCTGTTGCTATACTAAAAGAGAAAAAGAACCGTATTATACTGATTCGCCAGGTAGTTGAATTGCCTGCAAAGCTGTTTAAAACATTGTTAAACGGCGTTATTGAACAGGATAAAGACGAAGTTATTGAAGGGCCGGACC
>JBDUDE010000195.1:0-1656 GCA_040003105.1 Mucilaginibacter sp.
AACTTGTAAACAAGGCTGCGCAGTTGGTCAGCTTCAAACATGTCTGGGTTAAGCCCGTGTTCGTTAGCTTTCAGGTAATAGTCAGACGCAGCAAGCAAATCATTGTTAAATAAATGGTCCATCACCAGCACAGGCTGAAAGTTGTTCTTTTTGTAGAAGTCCGTTATAATTTCGGAATGTGAAAGACTGGCTGTTTCCTCTTTCAATACTTTTTTCAACACTTGTGCAAAGGCTTCCGGGGTGTAATCCTGGTAAATTTTATTGTGGGTTTTCTTAAAAAAGAAGGTTGCCTCTTCCGACCGCTTTTTTCTACAGCTTTGAAACGTGATAAGCAAGGCACAAACTATTAACAGGGGTGCGACAATCTTTTTTGCCGTAATAAGTTTAGTCATAATAATTAATCGTCTCAAAGATAACGCTTTGTTTGAAAATGCCATTTATAAGTTACTAATAGATTTTTGTTAGTTTTGAAAAAGCTATTTATTTGTTCAGTTTAAGTCAAGACAAAAGCATGCCAACTAAAGGAATTTCGCTGTTTATTTTACTATTATTTATAAATTTCTGTATAAAGGCGCAAGTCTATAAGCCGGTAAACGAAAATGCAACGGCAGGTGTAAAGAAAACGCTTAAGCTGTTGTATGATATTAAGGGCAGATATATCATGTCGGGCCAACAGAATTATAATAGCGACAGGAATGTGTTTTCAGACAGCGCCCGTAACATCACCGGAAAATACCCGGCTGTTTGGGGCAGCGATTTCATGAACTGGGGCGATAAAGACCTGGGGCCGCAGATAGTTGAAGAAGCGATAAAAAAATCGAAAGAGGGATACCTGGTAACACTGATGTGGCATGAGGGTAACCCTACGCAGGAACCGCCATACGATTTTGAAAAAAATGTAAAGGGCAAAGTTACCGATGCCGAATGGAATGACCTTACAACACCCGGCACCGATTTATATAAGAAATGGCTTGGTCAAATTGATGCTGTGGCGGGATATCTGAAACAGTTGCGCGACGCAGGGGTAACGGTACTATGGCGCCCGTACCACGAAATGAACGGCGTTTGGTTTTGGTGGGGAAACCGTAAAGGCGAAAACGGCATAGCCAAACTTTGGAAGATGATGTACGACAGGTACACCAATTATCATCATTTAAATAACCTGCTGTGGGTTTGGGGTGCAAACGGGCTGAGGGATATACCTTACGATGAGGCTTATGATTATAAAGATTATTACCCTGGCGCTAATTATGTCGATATTTTAGGGGCAGATATCTATCATTTCGACTACGAGCAAAAAGATTACAACGATTTACTGGCCCTGGCAAACGGAAAACCAATTGCGCTTACCGAAACAGGCGAATTACCTAACCCTAAAATACTGAAAGTTCAGCCGCAGTGGACCTGGTTTATGGTGTGGACCAGCTGGCTTTGGACGGATAACACCCGCGACCATGTGCGCGAAATTTATAACCTGCCCCAAACGCTTAGCCATGATGAAATAAAAGCTAAGTTGGATTCAATGAAATAACTATGGCCGATAAGGAACATAAACCGGAGGTTTGGTTGCGCGGCCCTTTAGCTGGCGTGCCAGCCCTGCTGCAACCGGTTGCCCATGCATTATTACAGGCCTGTGAAGAAATTAATGAATTGATG
>JBDUDE010000932.1:0-1655 GCA_040003105.1 Mucilaginibacter sp.
TTGAACAACTAACCACGTAGTTGAGTAGAAAAAAATGGACAAATAATGAAAATATTGAGTGGAAATATGCGAAAATTTTGTTTTTGTAAAAAAAACTAAAACTTATCAGCCAATTATCACTGTCAATTCTACCTTTGTCTATAAAATCGAGTATATAAATTAATTATAACACATAATTTACCAATATTTTATCAATTTATTCCCGAAAATTAGCACATATTTTAAAAATATTCAGGTAAATTTTAATAATATCCAAATCTACAAGGAACTTGTTTAGATTTCGACGGCAGAGTTTAAAAGTTGTTAAACATTTTGTAACAAATCCACTTTTATTAAAAAATACCAACAAATAAAACACATTAATGACCCGTTTATTAAAAAAATTACCTGTTTTAATTCAATAATTTATCAACTAAACTACTAACGCCTGCCGTTGCCTTCTCTTCTATCTTAATAAATGAGCTATCATCGCCAATATTAGGAATTTTGGGGTCGATGATATATTTAAGGGTATCATGCGGTACATAGTCCACCAGCCCGGCCGCCGGGTACACTGCCAGCGACGAGCCGACAAGAATAAAAATATCTGCTTCGGTACAAATCCGGGCAGCTTTCTCAATCATCGGCACAGCCTCGCCAAACCATACCACGTGGGCGCGCAACTGTGAACCAAGCTCGCACTTCTCCCCCATTTTTATTTCCCAGCCGTTAATGGGGTAAGTGAGTTTTGGGTTTCTGCTTGATTGAGATCGCGTGATAATGCCATGCAGGTGCACTACGTTAGCAGAGCCGCCCCGCTCGTGCAGGTCATCGATGTTTTGAGTGATGATGGTTGCATCATATTTTTCTTCGAGCCGGGCCAACGCGTAATGGGCTGCATTTGGTTCTGCTTCCAGTACCGATTTACGGCGCTGGTTGTAAAAATCCTGCACCAGTTCGGGGTTACGGCGCCAGGCTGCCGGAGTGGCTACATCTTCAATGTTATACCCCTCCCAAAGTCCATCACTGTCGCGGAAGGTTTTTAAGCCACTTTCGGCGCTTATGCCGGCGCCGGTTAATACTACTATCTTTTTCATATTGTTAATGTATGTTTCAGGGCGCAAAATATTGCGCCTCTATGTTATTTTGCGTTTCCATAGGTATTTTATCCCACAAAAAAAGCGGCCCTTTTTAGTGAACCGCTTTTTTTAATAAATTATCTTATGTTAAACAGCGAGTTCACCTTTAGAGCGTAATACAGAGTATTTGCTTTTTGCAAGCTCAAAGCCGCCAAATAATATCGCACCGAATATGATATCACCTAAAACCATATTTTTTTCAAATGGCAAAGCTGCCGCTAACGACATCCCGTATCCCTGCAATGTATGTGGGTATAAAGTTCCATACAGCCACGGTAAATCCATAATTAACCAGTGAATAGCCACCGAAACCAGTGAAGCAAGGAATACGCTCAATACGTTAACCTTTTTAATCAGGCTACCCACAAATACCATAATGGCAAAGCAAAGATATAACCACAGCGAGCCACTATAAAACAGCACCCATTTTGAAGTATACAGATAGTTAATAATGATATCACTCAAAAATAGCGACAATAACACAACCACATAAGCCTTCCATTTATCGCTGAAATAAGCGCCGCCAAATAAAGCAAT
>JBDUDE010000065.1:0-1654 GCA_040003105.1 Mucilaginibacter sp.
GCGCTGGCTATAAAGGGCCGCGGCTCGATGGGTAATATTATTACCAAGTACCCGGTTAAGAAAATCATCCTAAAAAGTAAAGGTGTATCTACACTGGCGGGCCGTAAAATTTGGTACGATGATATATTAAAACGCCTGAATGCCGATGGTCGCGGTAAATACCTGGGCGAATTTGACGGCGACGATAAGATATTGACCATATTGAGTACCGGTTTATATGAACTAACCAGCTTTGATTTGAACAATCACTTTGATGATAAAATGATTGTGATTGAAAAGTACGACCCGGCAAAGGTTTATTCAGCGATACATATTGACGGTAAATCGAAAAACTACATGGTGAAAAGGTTTGTGTTTGATAACCTGGCCATTGGTAAGCAAACCAGCATCATCAGTGACGAAAATGGCTCGAAACTGGTGCTGATATCGGGTGCGTCTCAACCTATTGTAAGCGTGAAGCAGCTGAAAGGTAAGGAGCAAACACCGGAAACCATAGAGGTTGATTTATCGGCGGTGATTGATGTTAAGGGCATGAAGGCGATGGGGAATAGATTGTCGCAGCAGGTTATAAAATCGGTTGAGTTGATGGCTGAAATTGAACCGGAGAAGGAAGAATTAAGTTCTGATGTGGAAGAAGATGAAACTGATGGGAGCGCAGAGGAAGAAATAATCGCTGATGAAAAAGCTGATGACGCTGATGACACAGATGGAGATGTAGAAGCCGGGAATGATGAGCCGGATGATAAACCTGTGCCTCCTTCACCAACAAAATCGGTGGAATCACCAACTGAAGAGCCGGTGAAACAGCCTAAAAAAATAGCCTTTGAAATAACTAATCCTGATGATATAGATATTGACGATAAAGGGCAGCTAGGATTATTTTAATTGACTATATTAGTATAGCGATGAGTTTAAAACTCATCGCTATTTTTAAATCCGGTCAATTTGTTTTACAAATAAGATTCAAATAAATAACAAACTATAGCATGCATAACCTGTCAAAACCTTTCCGCCTGATTGCTGCCATTACGCTTTCATTGTATCTTTTCACAGCCGAAGCCCAACCCAAAAAACATGTAGTTATTGGCTACGTAGGCGGCTATCGCGGATTAATTGATACCAACATGGTGCACGCCAAAAAGCTTACCCATATTAATTATGCGTTTGTAAACGTGAAAAATAACCGGGCCTGGCTTACCAATATTAAAACTGATACTACCAATTTTAAAAGCCTGCTTAAGCTGAAAAAGGTAAACCCCGATTTGAAGATTTTAATCTCGATTGGTGGTTGGTCGTGGAGCAAAAATTTCTCGGATGCGGTGTTAACTGATACTGCCCGGGATGCCTTTGCGACCAGCGCGGTTGAGATAATCAGGCAATATAAGCTCGACGGTGTGGATATAGACTGGGAATACCCCAATGATATCGGCGATGGCAATGTTTTCCGTCCGGCGGACAAACAGGATTTTACACTGATGTTCAAGGCGCTGACAAAAGAACTTGACAAGTTGGAAAAAGAAACTGGTACAAAGCTTTTCCTTACCGCTGCAATAGGCGGCTTTAAGCGGTTTACGCTGAATACCGAAATGGATAAGGTAGCCAAATACCTGGATTACGTGAACATGATGACGTATGATTATTTCCAGGATAGTTT
>JBDUDE010000433.1:0-1654 GCA_040003105.1 Mucilaginibacter sp.
AAACAGCTTGGGATTGACAAGCGCGAAGAATACCTTAACGCCAGCCCGTTCCCCAGCATTGTGTTTGATGATTTTTTTAACGAAGAAATTTTGAACCAGGTTTTGGCCGATTTTCCGGATTTATCGCAAAAAAAGGAAGTTATCAGCTACGACAACCATAATGAAAAGAAATTCGAAGCGAAAGGCGAAAAGTATTTCAGCGATATAACCAAAGCGTTTACCCATTATTTAAACTCGCAGCCGGTATTGGAGTTTTTACAGGAACTTACCGGGATAAAGGAAACCTTGCTGCCCGATCCCTATTTTGTTGGCGGCGGTTACCACGAAATTAAACCCGGCGGCCTGCTAAAAGTACATGCCGATTTTAACAAGCACGATTTTACCAAGCTCGACCGCAGGATAAACCTGCTGGTTTACCTTAATAAAGACTGGGAGGAAAGCTATGGTGGCCATTTTGAGCTGTGGGATAAAAACATGACCAGGTCATGCAAAAAAGTGCTGCCGGTATTTAACAGGGTGGCTATTTTTTCGACAACCGATTTCTCCTACCATGGCCATCCAGACCCGCTTACCTGCCCGCCGGACAGGAGCCGCAAGTCGCTGGCATTTTATTATTACTCAAACGGGCGCCCCAAAAGCGAAATAAGCGACCGTACACACGGCACCGTATTTGTTAACCGTGCAAAAATGAAGGGTGATATTGTTAAAGAACCGATAACCTTCAGGGATGTGGTACTTGATATTGTGCCGCCTATCTTGATAAAGGCTGCAAAGAAGGTAATGAAACGCGGTTGATTTTTACAAGGATAATGCCCGCGAGCCAGGTTAAGGCGGAATATTTAATTTTTGCTTCGAATTTAAAATATAGTGGGCATATTTGCAGCCATAAATACCAGCCCATATCAGCTTGATTTACCAGTAAGCGTTTGGGTTTTAGCAAAAAAGAATTTTTTTTGATATGAAAAACATAGTGGTTTTCGGCGCCTCGGGGCAATTGGGGCAGTGTATAAAAACTGTTGCTGCCGAAAAACAGATAACAACCTTAATTTTTCCTCCCGAAGAGGATGCCAATATTTTAAACACGGATGGCCTCGCCAAGATATTTGAGCAATACAAACCGGGCTGGGTTATCAATTGCGCCGCGTATACGGCCGTCGATAAAGCCGAAGACGAGTTTGACATAGCCGAAAAAGTAAATAAAACAGGTGCCGAAAACCTCGCCAAATTCTGCAATACCCACGGTGCGGTGTTAATCCATATATCAACCGATTTCGTTTTTAAAGGCGATGTTGCCCGCCCGCTTAAAGAGGATGATGCGACCGACCCTATCAGTGTTTACGGGAAGACTAAGCTTGACGGCGAAATAGCCGTTGCTGCAATATGGAAGGAATATTTCATTATTCGTACTGGCTGGTTATATTCCGAATATGCCAACAACTTTGTTAAAACCATGCTGAAGCTTGGCACCGAACGCGATGAACTTAAAATTATAGCAGACCAGGTGGGCACCCCGACTTATGCCATTGATCTTGCGGGATTTATTTTAATGATTATATTAGCTGATAGTAAAGCTTACGGAACCTATCATTACAGCAATGAAGGCGTAACTTCGTGGTTTGATTTCGCCCGGGCCATATTTGATATATCGGGCACG
>JBDUDE010000103.1:0-18470 GCA_040003105.1 Mucilaginibacter sp.
TAAATATTAACTGTTTTGTATCTGGGTCCATACCGATACCATTATCACTGATTTTAAATTCCAAAACTGTTTTATCGGGCTGCGATGTGAGATGTTGGGAGACATCGACAACGACGGTTCCACCGGCCAATGTGAATTTAAAGGCATTGGAAAGAAGATTAAACAGGATGCGCTCAACTTTGTCATGATCGAAACGTACGAATAGCTTTTCATGCGGGGTATTAAATTCAAGCGCAATGCCGCGTGTCTCAGACAAATCATGAAATGAATCCACAACGCCGCTGATGAAAGAAATTATCTCCCCTTCACCAAGGCTAAGTTTTAATTCATGTTCTTCTAATTTCCGGAAATCTAAAAGTTGGTTTACCAAATTCAATAACCGCCGGGCATTCCGCCGTATAACGGCTAACTGCCCGGTAGTTTGATCATCTTTATGCTCTGCCAATAACTTATCGGCAGGAGCCATGATAAGCGAAATTGGCGTGCGGAATTCATGGCTCAGGTTAGTAAGAAACTTAATTTTTAACTGGTCGAGTTCATGCACCCGTTCTGCTTCCCTTCTCTCCTGCTCGATAGCAAGTTGCCCTTTCAATTTATTAATACCTCTATGACGAATGAACAGTAGTATTCCGGCAACCACCACCACATATAGCAAGTAGGCGTACCAGGTCATCCATATCGGCGGATGGATGATGATACGGATTTGTGCACCAGTATTGTTCCATATCCCATCGTTATTGCAAGCGCGTACTATAAACAGGTATTCGCCAGGATCTAAATTGGTATAATACGCTGTTGTAGCAGATCCTACGTAATTCCAGCTCTTATTGAATGATTTTAGGATATAGGCGTACTTGTTTTGCTGGGGAAGCGTAAAATTGATAGCAGAATAACTGATTGAAAAATTTTGCTTATAATCTAAATCAATTTGTTTTGCAACGGAAATGTCTTGTTTAAGCGGCGAATGATCCCCTGCCGGAACAACGAGATTGTTTACCTTCAAGGCATTAAAAAAAACGGAAGGAACGTTATTGTTTCGATTTACTTCCAGTTGAGGATCGATATAATTAAACCCTTCTGCTCCTCCAAAGAAAAGCAGCCCTTTTTTTGTTCTAAGACCCGAACCGTCGATAAATGCCTCACTTTGGAGGCCATTATAAGCAGAATAACGCGTAAATTTCTTTAGTGCCTTGTTAAATTTGCATATTCCTTTACCAGTGCTTATCCAAATATTGCCGTTTAGGTCTACCAGCAGTTTATGAACTACCCCGTCTGGCAGGTTTTCCGGCGCTGTGTAACTAACTAATTTTTTCCGATTGGAATTGAAGCAAAATAAACCGTCACCCGCTGTACCGATCCACATGTTGCCATCGTGGTCTTCCATGAGGGAAAATGCGCGATTAATGGTCATCCCTGTATTCTTATCACTGAACAACCGAAACTTTTGGCTTTTCGGGTTTAGCACTGCTATTCCACTACCATAAGTTCCAATCCAGATGTTTCCCTCATGATCTTCTTCTATAGCCCTGATATAATCGTTTACAGGCAACTGCCTTTCATCGGCAGCGACAGGATTTGACACGTATTTCAGGAAAGTCTTGGTAACCGGATCAAATACGTTTACACCGCCACCGTTGGTGCCGATCCATATTTTTCCCTGGCTGTCTTCCTTAAAACAAAAAATTTCGTTATTATTTATATGCGAGGCGTCTTTTCCCGCCATTAACTGTTGGTACCTGCCTGTTTTAGTGTTGTAAATAAATACACCGTCCTGGAACGTGCCGATCCAAAGTTGTTGGTTGCGGTCAAGCATCATGGTTAATATCGGCAGACCAGCGGAGTTATTCTTTTCTTTGGACTTGATAGGAATATGACTAAACAACCCGCTTTTTAAATGAAAAAGGTTTAACCCTCCGCCGTCGGTGCCAACGAATATATCGCCATCTTTATTCTCGGCGAACGAGGAGACAAATGGAGAGTTTAGGCCGGCCGGATCATAGGCATTGTTTTGTTTTGAATTAAACAAGGTGAGATTTTTGTCGTATTTATCCACGCCTCCCTGGTAGGTGCCGATCCAGTAAATACCCTGGGGATCATTGTAAATGCAACGGATAGACTTGCTGCTTACACTAAATTTGTTCCGCTCGTCATGATTGTAGCGCTTTACCTTGCCAGAAACCGGATCCAAAATATCCAGGCCGCCTTCAGTGCCTACCCAAATATTATCGCCGCTCGCGGCTATACTATAAATGAGGTTTCCGCTCAGTGTACTGTCGTCTTCGGCACTGTATTTAAAGTTCCGAAAAGTTTTTAGATCGGACGACAGGCAGCTAAGTCCATCATTTGTACCTATCCACAGTTTGTTTTGGCATTCGGCTATCGTATTGATCCCCTCATTTGGAATGCTTGTGGGATCGTTGTTTTTATGTCTGAATGAAATAAAATTGTCCGAGACGTTATTATAAAGATATAGCCCCGTCCCTGTTCCGATCCACATTCGTTGTTGACTATCCCGGAAAATAGATAATATCGCGCCCGGGCGAAGCTGCCCGGGTTTGTTTTCGTCGGGCCTGTAAAATACCTCTTTTTTGGTTTTAGGATCAAGAACACACAAGCCTCCCATCGTGCCAAGCCAAAGCCGGCCATTTTTATCGCCGTACATCGCCCTAATATAGTTTTCCGGGTTATCTTTATACGTGGAAATTTTTTTGTAAGGCTGAAATTGGTCGTGAGAACGGTCAAAAAAATACAATCCCCCGCCCATAGTCGCTACCCAAAGCTTCCCCGCGCCATCCTCATACATGGATGTAACTTCCTTTGAGCGATACCCTGATTTATCTGCCGGATCAAAACGGTAGGCCTTATGTTCTATGCCGTCAAATCTGTCAAGCCCATCGGCTGTCGCAAACCACAAAAATCCATGACGATCTTTGATGATCGCATTAACGGTGTTTGAGAGTAATCCATCATGAGACGTCAATACCGTAAATCGTATAGCTTGGCCGCAGCATCCGAAGCTGATGGCCAGTGCCATTAATGCTATAAAAAACGTCCGTGTAAACATGGTACGTTTAACGTGTAGTGCAAAATTTAACATGTCAAATGCTATTACAGTTTAAATGGTACAGTAATTTCACATAAAAAACTATACTAAGTGTCCCGATAATTTAATCTCCCGAAACAGGTGGTTTATAATGGCCCTGCTTCCGTTTAAAGGTTTTGCGGAAAATCCACAAGTGTAAATTTAAGTTTTAAATTCAATTATGCAATCGATTGCAGAAAAAAAATATTGCTATTAAAAACTTTAGGTTTTGCTGAATGCCAACAGGTTTTCAAGCCTGGCATTTTTTTGAATCGCTTGCACGTTTAAGAAGGAAAGGCGATTCAAATGGGCATATTTCAACCAAAGTGTTAATTTAATCAACATTTGTGGCACATCAAGTTCTATTTTCAAAATAATTTTGACCGACATTGATTGAACAACTGTTTGGTTGAAAGCCTGATTGATGTTAAATCACAATTTAGTTGTGGAAAGCAAGGAAAAATACAGGTAAACTGGCTTCCTTGTGGCGGTTGTACGGAATGCCTGGAAGAGTTAAGTAAAATGATAACGAGTCCCTATTTATAAGCTATGAGTATAAAAAAAACAACGTTTTTGTATGTGATGATCTCTTTATTGCCCGTTTTTGCAAATTGCCAAAGCCACAAGGCTTCAAAAAAAACGCAGGGTATGGGTGCAGTTGCTTCCGGCAAGTATCCTAATCTTTTGAGTGAAGCGGGGTACACCAGGGCCGACATAGACAATAAGGTGGCAAAAGCTTATCACGATGTGTTTGAGGGCCCCAATAAGGTATACTTTGAGGTAGGCGATACCATGGCGTATGTATCTGACGTAAAAAACCACGATGCCCGGACAGAAGGTCTTTCGTACGGTATGATGATAGCTGTTCAGTTGAATAAAAAAGATGTTTTTGACCGGATATGGCGATGGTCGAAAAAATATCTTCAGCACCAGGACGGCCCGCGGGAAGGATATTTTGCCTGGAGCATTAATCCTGCAACAATGAAGCGCAACTCGGAGGGGTCTGCGTCTGACGGGGAACTATATTTTGTAACCGATTTGCTTTTTGCCTCAAACAGGTGGGGGAATAATACAGGCATTAACTACTATGGCGAAGCCAGGAAGATACTGGATGCCATTTGGAAGAAAGACGGCACCGGCAATATCCATCCGTTAATAAACATGGAGGCAAAACAAATTTCCTTTGTGCCCGAAGGTAAAGGGTATGAATGGACGGATCCTTCCTATCATTTGCCTGCATTTTACGAAGTATGGGCGCTTTACGCCAAAGATGGCCACGAACAATTTTACCGGGATTGTGCCGACACAGCCAGGGCATTTTTACACCGGGCTTGTGACCCTGTTAAAGGACTTAATGCTGATAATAGCGAATTTAGTGGCAAGCCACACAGTTGGGGGGAAATGAAGCCGGCCTTTCGTTTCGACTCCTGGCGGGTGCCAATGAACATCGCTATGGATTATGTTTGGTTCGGCAAGGATAAAGCGTGGCAACAACATTATGCAAAACGCATCCAAAAGTTTCTGCGCTCAAAAGGGATAAATGATTTTGATGATCAGTTTAATACCGACGGCACCAAACCGGAATTTATCCTTCCGGCAGGAGGTGTTACAAAATTACGGCATTCGCTTGGCCTGGTGTCTACCGCTGCAACTGCCTCGCTCATGATTACCGGCGATACAAAATTCGATTTCGTGCGCCCGCTTTGGGGCGCGAAACTGGAACCTTATTCGGATAATTATTTCGATCCGTACTATGATGGTTTATTATACGTATTCAGCCTGATGCATCTAAGCGGTAAATACCAGCTCATACAACTACAAGCCCATTGAAATTCTATTAACCGAAAAACACTATAACGATGAACATATCTCAACAAACCAGGCGGTTGCTTTTTGCCGCATGTGTCCTTATTTCATTCACCATAAGGGCGAATGCGCAAAGCATGGTTACCCAGGCACGCGTGGGTTTTGACGTATTTCGTGCCGATATCCCCCACGGAAAAATTGACACGATCACTTACGATTCAAAGACGGTTGGCAACACACGCCGCGCCCTTATTTATACACCTCCCGGATACTCTAAAAACAAAAAATACCCAGTGCTGTATCTTTTGCATGGTATTGGTGGCGATGAAAAAGAATGGTATAACGGTGGCAGCCCCCAGGTGATACTGGACAACCTGTATGCACAAAATAAAATTGTACCCATGATAGTAGTTTTGCCCAACGGGAGGGCTATAAAGGACGACCGGGCAACAGGAAATGTAATGGCCCCCGAAAAGGTACAGGGTTTTGCCAATTTTGAAAAGGATTTATTAAACGACCTGATCCCATTTATCGATAGCAAATATCATGTTTACACCGATAAGGATCACCGTGCTGTAGCAGGCCTTTCAATGGGCGGCGGGCAATCATTAAATTTCGGTTTGGGAAACCTCGACGTATTTTCGTGGGTGGGCGCTTTTTCGGCAGCCCCTAATACCAAAAAGCCGGAAGATTTGATTCCTAATCCCGATGCGGTAAAAAATAAGCTGAAATTGCTATGGATATCATGCGGTTCGAGCGATGGACTACTATCATTCAGCAAACGTACCCACGACTACCTTGTAGAGAAAAATGTGCCGCATATATACTACATCGAGCCGGGCGTACACAACTTTAAGGTTTGGAAGAATGGCTTGTATATGTTTTCGCAATTGATTTTTAAACCGGCAGATGCATCAACCTTCCCCCAATATGCTTACAACGAGGTAGGTGTACCCGCACCTACTAATATCCCGGGCGTAAAATATCCCGCAATATTTCCCGATAATACCGTGTTTTTTCGTGTAAAAGCGCCAGATGCAAAGACCGTTCAAATCGACCTGTTAAAAAAATATACAATGAACAAAGATACAGGCGGCTATTGGACGGTAACTACCGACCCGGTGGCATTAGGGTTCCACTATTACTCCCTGATAGTTGATGGTGTTGCCGTTGTTGACCCGGCTACCCAAACTTTTTACGGCATGGGAAGAATGGCAAGCGGAATTGACATTCCAGATCCGGACGGTGATTATTATACGGTAAAGGATGTTCCTCACGGTGATGTACGTTCGGTAAACTACTATTCAAACATAACAAAGGCCTGGAGGCGGGCGAACGTGTACACGCCACCCGGTTATGATACACAAACGGACAAACGATACCCGGTACTTTACCTGCAGCATGGTTCTGGTGAAGACGAAACCGGCTGGCCTGCACAAGGTAAAATGAATTTTATATTGGATAACCTGATTGCCGGGAAACAGGCAACCCCTATGATAGTAGTTATGGACCGGGGCTATGCCACCGATCCAACGCAACCGCCGGCAACCAACGCCCGTGGGATAAGCATGGCCGGCAATGTTTTTCCGGATGTGCTGGTGAAAGAAATTATTCCAATGGTTGATGCTAAATTCAGGACGATTGCCGACCGTGATCACCGTGCCATGGCTGGCCTATCCATGGGAGGGTTTCAAACGTTCCAAACTACCATGACCAATCTTGACAAATTTGCCTATGTTGGCGGTTTCAGCGGCGCTGGCTTCATGCAGCCCGGTGCTGATATCACAAAAATGTACAATGGCGTGTTCGCCGATGCAAACGCCTTTAACCAAAAAGTTAAAGTACTTTATTTAAGTGTTGGTACTACCGAGCCGGAAAGAATGCAAACCATGGTAAAGGGATTTCATGAGGCGCTTGAAAAGGCGGGCATTAAACAGGTATTTTACCAATCGCCAGGCACGGCACACGAGTGGCAATCATGGCGGCGATCTTTAAACCAGTTTGCAAGCCTGATATTCAAGAATTAGGATCCCCTGCAAAATGAAACTTAAAATAATAGCTTCGGCTTGCCTTATCTTATTGGCCTTGAGCGGCTTTTCGCAAGACAAGAAGTTTTACATATTTATTTGCTTCGGGCAATCGAACATGGAGGGAAACGCACGGGTACAGGCGCAGGACTCGATTTGTATTGACAGCAGATTCCAGGTACTGCAAGCTGTTGACTGCAGCGAAAAAGGCAGGCTTAAAGACAATTGGTACACGGCCATACCGCCATTGGCACGTTGCACGACAGGCCTGACCCCCGCCGATTATTTTGGCAGAACGCTGGTGGCAAACTTGCCCAAAAAAATACGGATTGGCGTGATAAACGTATCCGTCGCCGGTGCCAGAATAGAGGTGTTTGAAAAGGACAGTTATCAATCGTACCTGGCAACGGCTCCCGGATGGATGAAAAACATAGCCGCCGAATATGGTGGCAATCCATACGAAAGATTGGTAGCACTTGCCAAATTAGCGCAAAAGGCGGGTGTGATTAAGGGGATATTGTTACACCAGGGAGAATCCAACACGAACGATACGCTATGGACAAAAAAAGTAAAAGGCGTTTACGATAATTTTATGAAGGATTTAAACCTTAAACCTAAAAAGGTGCCTTTAATTGCGGGCGAAGTGGTAAATGCCGATCAGGGCGGTATCTGCGCAAGCATGAACAAAATTATAGCCGCGCTACCCCAAACCATTCTCAACTCGTATGTTATCTCTTCGGCGGGCTGCACCTGCTCGCGCGATCACCTGCATTTTACGACCGAGGGATGCAGGTTGCTGGGAACACGATATGGAAATACAATGCTCGCGTTATTAGGTTATAAGGTTAAAGAAAATCAATAAGCAAATAAACCATTAACAAATATGGAATTTTCTACTACTGCGAAAAAAGCAAGTCGGGGCATGTTGCTCCCCGTAATCGCGATTACGGTTTTATCCTTTGTTCAGTGCGCTTCCAAACATCCGGTAACATCATCTGCTACGGCGGGGATTAATCCCGATAAAGGTTTAAAAGATTATTACAAAGATTATTTTCCTGTTGGGGTTGCAGTAAGTATGGCTTCTTTGCATGGCCCCGATTCGGCATTAATTGTGAAAGAGTTTAATAGCGTAACCCCGGAAAATGATATGAAGATGGGGCCGATACACCCATCTGAAAACGTTTATAACTGGAAAAATGCCGATGCTATTGTTGATTTTGCTGTGAGTCATCATATCAAAATACGTGGACACAATTTATGCTGGCATAACCAGGAAGCTGCATGGATGTTTAAGGGGCCTAATGGCGAACCGGTAACTAAAGAGTTACTTTTACAACGGTTAAAAGATCATATTTTTGCCGTAGCAGGAAGATATAAAGGCAAGATTTATGCCTGGGATGTGGTGAATGAGGCGGTTGATGATAGCGACGATACTACGCAGGTGTATCGCAAAAGCAACTGGTACAAAATATGCAACGGCCCCGATTTTATCGATTCAGCCTTTAAATATGCGCACGAAGCTGACCCAAATGCGAAGTTATACTACAATGATTATAACAGCGAACATCCGGTAAAAAGAGAGAAAATATATAAACTGTTAAAAAAATTAATTGCCGACCACGCACCTATTGATGGCGTTGGCATGCAAGCCCATTGGAAATTGAACGAACCATCGCCGGAGGAATTGCGTAAAGCCCTTGACGAGGTAACGTCCCTGGGCTTAAAGGTACAGTTTACCGAAATGGATATTACCATACGCTTGCCCAAGCCAAACCCGTCCCCCGGTACAACGCCTGCAGTTGCCGGAGCAACGCCAACACCCGACCCAGGTTACACCCCCGAAGTGGAAGTCAAACAAATTGCGCAATACAAAATGGCCTTTGATATTATCAGGCAGTATAAGCAATATATAACAAACGTTACATTTTGGAACGTATCTGACAGAGCAAGCTGGCTGGACGGGAGAGGCGGCGGAATTACGGGAGGAGCTGCAGCCGGCGCAAATACGCCGCGTGTAGTTAGAAAAGCCTATCCTTTATTGTTCGACGAAAACAGGCAACGCAAAAAAGCCTATCAAGCAGTTGTGAATTTTTAAGCGTAACAAACCGATATATATATATATGAGAGGATCGTTTTATAAAAAGGTGAACATTTTTGCTGCGATATTATTGATATTTTCATCGGTACAGGCGCAACATAAACATGCAGGTAAAAAACCAACTGCAAACAACGACGGGCGCTATAAGTTATGGTATAACAAACCCGCTAAAACCTGGACTGAAGCCTTACCAATTGGAAATGGCTTTATAGGCGGTATGGTATTTGGCGATGTACAAAACGAACGCATCCAACTCAATGAATCCACCATATGGGGAGGTGGGCCGAATAATACCATTGATTCGGGCGCGAGGCCATACATTGATAAGGTTAGGGTTTTGCTTGCTGAAAAGAAATATGCCGAAGCGCAAGAATTGGCGAATAGCAAACTTGGACCAAAAGGCAATAGCGGCATGCCATACCAACTTGCGGGGAATTTGTATATCAAGTTTACCGGGGCAGATAGCGCTAGCAATTACTATCGCGATCTGGATATTGCAAATGCTACGGCTGTCGTAAAATACACTTTAAACGGTGTTAACTACAAACGGGAATATTTCACAGCGTTTGGCAACAATGTGTTAATGGCCAGGCTAACGGCCAATAAACCCGGCATGATTAGCTGCAAGGTGAAACTTCAAAGTCCATTAAAATCTTCGGTTAGCGTAAACGGAAAGGAAACACTGGTTTTATCCGGGCAGGGCAGCGACCACGAGGGCCAAAAAGGGCAAATCAAATATACTGTGCTCACCAGGGTTAGAACCTCCCGGGGAACAAGCGTTGCGGATACTTCGGGCATAACTATCGCAAATGCAGATACGGCGGTAATATATCTTTCGATGGCTACAAACTTTGTAAACTATCATGATGTTTCGGCAAATTCAATGAACCGGGCCGAAGATATTCTGCATAAGGCATATCGATACAACTTTAATGATCTGCTAAGTAAACACACCAGGTTTTATCGTTCATATTTCGATAGGGTTAAACTCAACCTCGGCATTGATAGTTCAGCAAACAATCCTACAGACATCCGCATTAAAAATTTCTCAAATAATAATGATAAGCAGTTGGCCGAATTATATTTCCAATACGGGCGATACCTGTTGATTTGTTCTTCCCAACCCGGCTCGCAACCAGCCAATTTGCAAGGTATTTGGAATGGCGAGATTAAAGGCCCCTGGGACAGTAAGTACACTATTAACATAAACACCGAGATGAATTATTGGCCAAGCGAGGTAACACAGTTACCAGAATTAAGCACGCCACTTTTTCACATGATAAAAGATTTGTCTGTCACTGGTACTCCAACTGCAAAAATAATGTATGGAACACGCGGATGGATGCTGCACCACAACACCGATATCTGGCGTATTACCGGGATAGTTGATGGCGCCTTTTGGGGTTTGTGGCCAACATCGAACGCGTGGCTTAGCCAGCATCTTTGGGAACATTATTTATATTCGGGTGATAAGAAATTCCTGAAGGAATACTATCCGATTATGAAGGGTGCCGCAACGTACTATATCGATGCCCTGCAAAAAGAACCCGGTCATAGCTGGTTGGTAGTATCGCCATCGATATCGCCCGAACACGAATATATCGATGGCAAACCTCAGGTTTCGGTAACTGCAGGAGCTACCATGGATAACCAATTGGTTTTCGGCTTGTTTACAGATGTGATAAGGGCTGCTGCGGAACTGAATGTAGATAAGGTTTTTGCCGATAGCCTGACCAACCTTCGCAGCCAACTGCCTCCTATGCAAATTGGCAAGCATGGCCAGTTACAGGAGTGGCTGGAAGATTTTGACCGTACAGACGATCACCATCGACATGTTTCTCATTTGTATGGTTTGTTTCCGGGTAATCAAATATCGCCCTTTACGCAGCCACAATTGTTTGCGGCCGTAAAAAACTCACTTAACTACCGTGGTGATGTATCAACGGGATGGTCGATGGCATGGAAGATCAATTTATGGGCGCGCTTATTGGATGGCAATCATGCGTATAAACTTATTAAGGATCAAATAAAACCGGTAGGTGGGGGTTCTGGCGGCACTTACCCCAATTTATTTGATGCCCATCCACCCTTCCAGATCGACGGTAATTTTGGCTGCACCTCGGGGATAGCAGAAATGCTTTTGCAAAGCCATGACGGCGCAATTTACCTGTTGCCGGCCTTGCCCGATGATTGGAGGGATGGTAGCGTTTCAGGATTAATGGCCCGGGGAGGCTTTAAAGTTGATATGACCTGGGCCGACCACAAAATAGTAAAGCTGGTTATACATTCCTCGCTCGGTGGAAACTGCCGGCTGCGTTTCAATCAACCGGTAAAAAGCGAATTGCTAACAACAGCAAATGGCAGTAACAAAAATCGTTATTACCAGGTAATGGATTTAAAAACACCGATAGTAAAACCGGGCACCGAAAACGTTACACCCAACCTCGCTAAAACATGGGTTTACGATATGCCAACGGCGCCTGGTAAAGTTTATGTTATAGAATAGTCCGAAAGTCAGTAAAGTCCGAAATTCCGAAAGTCTGAAAGAAGCTACAACTAACGTTTCGAAAAAGGAGCTTAAGTTATATAGAAGTGGATAACTAATAGCTGAAGAGCTTTCACCTTATCTGAAATATAACGTGCAGCAGCCTGAACTTATTAAGTGACTGCTGCAAGTTTGTTTGTAAGCTGATTATTTGCCCGAACTTGTGTAGGTATTGATCATTTCTATTTTACCATTATCCAGGTGATGTAATTCGGTAACCTTAACATTCCTGAGATGTGTTTTGCCTGAAAGTTCGGTGTCATGATAAAAAATATACCACTTATTATTCGATTTAATAATAGAATGATGTGTTGTCCACCCCTGCACAGGCTGCATAAAGTGCCCGGCGTAAACAAAAGGCCCCATAGGGCTCGAGCCGATAGCATACGCCAGAAAATGTGTATCGCCGGTGGAGTAGGTGAAATAATACTTCCCCTTATATTTATGCATCCATGAACCTTCAAAAAAACGGCGGTTATGGTCGCCGCCTAATAGTTCGTGCCCGGCGCTATCAACTATAAGTGCATTGTGTACTTTTCCGTCAATTTCCATCATGTTTTTATCAAGCTTTGCTACGCGGCAACTTATGGCGGCTGCTTTGTCGTTATGAAGATCAGTTTTTGAACCGTCAGCCTCATATTTTCCCGTCTGCCAGCGTTGAAGCTGACCACCCCAAATACCTCCAAAATACATATACGCACTTCCGTCATCATCAACAAACACAGCAGGGTCGATACTGTAGCTTCCGGCAATGGGGCGTGGATTGGCCTTAAACGGCCCTGCTGGCTTATCGGATGTTGCGCATCCTATTTGAAAAACGCCTTCTTTATTTTTTGCAGGAAAATACAGGAAGTATTTGCCATTTTTAAACGCGGCGTCAGGAGCCCATAACTGTTTGCCAGCCCATGGAATGTTGTTAATGTCGAGCGCTACGCCGTTGTCGGTAACTTTTCCCCCTATATGATCAAGCGATAATATATGATAATCGCGCATTGCAAAATGATCGCCATTATCATTTTCGGGTACACCTGCGTCAATATCATGAGAGGGATAAATGTAAATTTTTCCATTGAACACGTGCGCGGATGGATCGGCTGTGTAAATGGTTTTAATCAGGGGCTGATTGAGGAACTTAATCTTGCCGTTGTTTTTCTGCGCACTCAACGAATTGAACACGAGTGTCGACGCGACGGTCAAAATCGTCATCTTTGAAATAATCTTCTTCATTATTTTAGTTGATTTAGTATTGATTTATATGTTTCTGGCTTTGAGCTTTGCCTGCAGGCGAAGATAAGCCGGATCAATAAGCTGACTGTGCACGTTTGTGTACATATATAACTCATATGTTCAGTTGCTTTATTCAGATGTTTTATTAATATAGCCAAATGTTGTGTTTTAGTATTCAGTACTCATTTAACTTTACACAGTTAAGCATCCGTTTCCAATTTTACACCTTTATCATGTTATTAAGATATAGAATATTTACCATATTTTTTGTCACAACTATTTGCGGTTTGATAATCTCATGCAAACCTAATTCGCCGGCCAATATGGCCGACCTATTGCAGCAGCTTAAAAAGCGAAATTATAGCCCGCAAAATATATTTAGTTCAGACGCCAGGCTGGCCGCCAGCGATTCGGTGTTAAAAGCAGATTCGCCAAACTACGACGTTCAATTGCTGGCAAAAAAAGCATTATTTGAATTGCAGGAAGGCCATGAACAACGGGCCGTTGATATCTATAACAAAATTGCAAGGCTGCCACGGTATATGAACCCGGTAAATGTATTGCCTGATCAGGCTGTTAGTTATATGCGTTTAGGCGAACGCGCCAACTGCATGCTCAATCATAACGGCTCCTCGTGTATATTTCCCATCAGCGGAGCGGGCGTACATCAGATTCAAACCGGATCACAAAAAGCGATAGAAACGCTGGAAAAAAATTTGGAAACAGACCCCAAGGACGCTCAGTCCCGATGGCTGTTGAATATAGCTTATATGACACTGGGCCGCTACCCGGCACAAGTTCCCGCCCAATATCTTATCCCGAACTTAAATGCCGACGATGGGCCATATAAAGTAAAGCCATTTATCGATGTAGCCGCAAACGTTGGCATTAACCTGAACAGCAGGGCCGGAGGCTCCATCGTTGACGATTTTGACGGTGACGGCTATTTGGACATTATTACTTCAGGAACGGACCTGCAGGATCATATGCATTATTTTCATAATAACGGCGACGGTACCTTTAGCGACCGCACTGCTCAAAGCGGCTTGCAAAACGAGGTTGGCGGCTTGAATATTGAACAAACCGATTATAACAACGATGGACATCCTGATATTTTTATAATGCGTGGAGGCTGGCTTCGGGATGGTTTTGGTAACCAGCCTAGCTCTTTACTCAAAAACAATGGCAACGGAACGTTTACTGATGTAACCTTTGCGGCCGGTTTAAAGTTCATGGATCCCACCCAGGCAGCCGTTTGGGCCGATTTTAACAATGATGGTTGGCTTGATGTTTTTATCGGTAAGGAAAGCCATGGCGGAACTGACCCTAAAAGCAATTATCCATCAGCGCTTTATTTGAATAACCACGATGGTGCTTTTACCGAAGTGGCCCAAAAAGCCCATTGCCAGGTTAATGATTTTGTGAAAGGGGTAACGGCTGCAGATTATAATAACGATGGCTGGCCTGACATTTTTGTTTCCACCATGAGCGGAAAGAAATATTTGCTGAAAAACAAATGCAAGGGCGGGAAAGATGTGGGTTTTGAAGATGTTACGGATAAAGCTGGCATCAACATAAAGCAAAACACATTCACTACATGGTTTTTTGACTACAATAATGATGGATGGCCTGATATTTTGATGGGCAGTTATAATTTTAATACCACCCTTGGCTATTATGCGGCGTTGGAGGCGTTGGGTACCCCTGTACCGGATAACGGCAATATTTTTCTTTTTAAAAATAACCGCGACGGTACGTTTACAAATGTAACCCATAATGCCGGGCTTGATAAAGTAGTTTTCAGCATGGGCGGCAATTTTGGTGATATTGACAACGACGGCTATCCCGATATGTATTTCGGTACCGGCAACCTTGATTTCGGCTCGCTAATCCCAAATAAACTCTTCCGTAACATAAGCGGCGAGAAATTTGCCGACGTAACCAGTTCATCACGCACGGGTAATTTGCAGAAAGGCCATGGTGTTTCATTTGCCGATTTTAGAAACAACGGCCTGCAGGATATTTTCATCGAAATGGGCGGAGCCTACATAGGTGACGCTTACCCGAGTTCATTATATCTAAATCCGGGCCAAAACAACAATAATTGGATAAGTTTAAAGCTGGTGGGCACAAAGTCGAACAAGTCGGCAATCGGCTCACGGATCAAGGTCACCTTTACAGACAATGGCTTGCAACGCACTGTGTTTAAAGATGTAAATTCCGGCGGGAGTTTCGGTTCGTCGCCCCTTAGGCAAGAGATAGGAATAGGGCAGTCCACTATGATCGATGATATAGAAATCCGGTGGGCAGGTAGCGGCACTGTGCAGCATCTTCATAAAATTAGGCCTTGCCAATTTTTAGAAATAACAGAAAATGGGGCAATAACCCCACTTAATTTGAAAGCACTAAAATTTAAAACCGATATGCCGCCAATGTCAATGCCAATGGCTGGCATGACACTAAAAGGCATTGACACACAGAAGTAAACTAAAACTTAACCACCCTCGTTTTTCCTGAATTATCTTTTATTGACACCTGCGCTATCTTATCATTTACCAGGATAAACCTGGACGACTGGGAAAGAAACGAACTTCCGTAGTAAAATTCCTGTTTGGTACTGCGGCCATCTTTATAAGTGATGATTGCGCTTTGATCTGTATCGCATATTTTTAAGAGTGAAGCTTTGGCATTTAATTGAAAAATCCGGAGAGGTCCTGCGTGTTCGCTCGCTACCAGCAGATAGTTGTTAGCCGCTCCCTTCAATTTTACCAGTGCCTTTCCATTTCCGGGTAAATATATCCCGCTCTTTGAAATTGATAAAGAGGTAAAGCCACCCTTGCCGTTGCCTTTTAACAATAAGCCATTTAAGGCATCATATCTTCCAAGTGTAACATCCGTACCAAAATCATTTCCATTAATCAACAGATCGAGGTTGCCGTCGCCATCAAAATCGTCGGCTACCATCCCATTCAATGCTGACACCTGCGCCTCAGCAGGCAAGGGTACCATTGTGAATTTACCTCCGCCATCGTTCCTGAAATAGCATGACCTTAATTCGGTTGCTTTAAGCCGCAGCGCACTTTTCATTTGTTCCGCACTGAGTAAATCTTGCATAGTAGCTTCCGCATACGAATGATAGTTGGTGAATTTTACACGCAAACTGATCATTTGCTTAAAAGCGTCTTCCCTTACATTTGCAGGATATTCTCGTTTTATGCCGTCTTTTCCCGGAAGAAACAATGATGGAAATGCGTCGAACCTGTTCCTTTTGTCGAAATCGCTTGCTGTGATGTACACCGGAAATTCGTCGCTGGCCTGGTACAGGGAGTTTAAGCCTGCATTTCCAACTATATAATCCGTTCTGCCTGTATGCCTGAAATCACCCGCAACTATTGAGTTCCACCACCCGGATTTATTGCTTACACCGCTTTTTGCTGTAACGTTTACAAACCTTTCCCCCGTATTTTTCAAAAAGGTTACCGGCATCCATTCTCCCGCTAATATCAAATCTGTTTTACCATCGTTGTCAAAATCACTAAAAATGGCATCGCATACCAATCCTATCTTTTTCAGGTCGGGAGCAACTTCATTCGTTACATCTGTGAATTTTACCTTTCCGTCTTTGGTGTCGTTTCTTAAAATATAGCTATTTACCGGCTCGGGATATCGCCATGGCTCAACCCGCCCCGAGATAAACAGATCTAATTTGCCATCATTATTATAATCGAACGCCCTTACGCATAACTTACTTTTAAAGCATACCGGCAATGCATCTTTTGCAAGCGCAAAATGCCCTTTGCCGTCATTAATATATAAGCGGTCCTGGTATACAGGATCATTTGCCGGTGCCTTATAACCACTGCCGGTAATAAATACATCAGGAAATTTATCGCCGTTCGCATCGAAAACAAGAATGCCTCCATCAAGGTAAGGGCGTTCGTATTTGTCTTTTTCTAAAAGGCTTTTTTGAATAAATGTGCCGCCCTTTTGTTGAAAAAATACCTGTGCTGGCTCAGTGGAATTTCCGCCAACAATTATATCATCTAAACCATCGCCGTTAATATCGCCGACTGACAGCGCAGGATTGTATTCCGAAAGCTTATGGGGCAAAAGCTTTTGAATATTAAAGTCTACATAATCAGTGTCGCGATGAATGTACTTAACTTCGCTTTTGCCTGTGATGTTTGTAAATAACGGCGTTTTTACTTGTGCAGGATTTGCCCGGGTGTATGTTTGATGTGCATTATTAACGTTTGCGTACAACGTTTGATCTGCATTTACATTTAAAATTTTTTGTTGGTAATTGCTCGGCCATTTAACCACTATCGAATCTATGGTTTTGCAATTACCTAATCCAAAATGTGCAATTGGCTGAATACTAGATAGGTAGCCCCTGTATGGGTTGTTTTCGTATACCTGGTGCAACCCGTGCTGGTAATATATATCTACAAAAGTGCCAATTCCGTCGCGATTCTGTTCAGGGCCTTTAAACGCTACGTTGAGATAATGCTGCACATTTTTCTTATCCTCCGCAGCGGTGTTTTTATAAATTAACGCTTCATCGTTAATGTTATTAATTACAAGATCCATTGCACCGTCATTATTCAGATCGGCATATACTGCACCATTTGAGAAGGAAGGAATGCCCAAGCCCCAATCCAAACTCACATCGTTAAATTGCACACCGCCCGTGTTGTGAAAAGCGTAGTTATGAATTTTAACTGATGGTATTTGGCTGAGAATTTCTTTTTTGGGTGCCATCAAAAATGCATTGGACCTGTATGTAATAAAATCATGATCTGTAACATCGCGGGGGTAACCGTTAGTAACGATAATATCGCGGTATCCGTCGTTGTCAAAATCGGTTACCATCGGGGTCCAGCTCCAGTCAGTCTGTGCTACACCGCTTAAAAAGCCAATTTCGCTAAACGCTGGATGCCCGGTCTGGCTATTTTCGCCAACAGAAAAACCTTGATTTAACTGAAGTGTATTGCGTACGTATTGATATTGATAACCGTAGTGGTCGAAATTCTGAAAAGTGTTATAGCTGCTTGGCCCCGACATCATTTTTTTTCGATAATTATCCGGGGGGTTCATATCCAGTTCCAATATATCGGCCAGCCCGTCATTGTTTATGTCCTCAATATCTTGCCCCATGGCGTTGAATGACGTGTGCTTGAAATACTCTTTTGATTTGTCTGTAAAAGTGCCATCGTGATTATTGATATACAATATATTATTCGACAGAAAATCGTTGGTGACATATATATCCTTCCAGCCGTCAAGGTTAATATCGGCAATAGTTGCAGCGTGTCCGTACCCTTCTATCTTGATCCCTGCAGCTAATGACACATCCTGAAACACAGGATGTTTAAGCTTGGGGTCCCAGTCGTTCCTGTATAATCGTCCCATACTTCTGCCGTTGCCGGAGGTATCAATCGGCCTGAACTGGTTCGGATACTCAGCAGGATTTGGCTCGTTTACAGTCAAATACATATCAAGATCGCCATCATTATCATAATCAAAAAAACTTGCCATGGTAGAAAATAGCCGGATATCAAGTCCGTATTCCTTTGCTTCTTCCTTAAATACCGGCACGCCGTTTTTGCCGGCCCCTTGATTTATATACAGTAAATTTTGTCGTTTTTTTGAGTCGTTTGCGAATGAATTGCAAACGTATATATC